>DASZCJ010000168.1:0-2527 GCA_035943155.1 Xanthobacteraceae bacterium
GATCGGGCCGATCACCACCCCAAGTTTTGGCGGAGCATGATCCTTTCGGACCTGCCTTCGCCCGCCGAAGCATCGAACGAAACGACAAACCGGTGCCTGGGCTTCGCGCAGGCGGGAAACCGGCGTCGACTTTTCGGCATCATGCTCTAGCCGATCCTGCCGAGCACTGGGAAAGTGTCCAACAGCCAATAGCTCACTTCGCTGATCGCTCCGGTGAGAAAAGCAATCCCGGTGAGCACGAGCAAGCTGCCCATGGCTTTTTCAACTAGGCCAAAGTGCGCGCGAAAGCGGGCAAGAAAGGCGGCGAAGGGCTCGACCGCGATTGCGGCAATAACAAAGGGAACACCGAGGCCGAGCGAATACACCACGAGCAACCCGACGCCCTGGAGCACTGTCGTCTCCGCCGCCGCCAAAGCGAGCACCGCGGCGAGGATTGGTCCGATGCAGGGCGTCCAGCCGAATGCGAAGGCAAGACCCATCAGATAGGCGCCCCACAAGCCGACCGGCTTCGCAACCGCAAACCGCTTCTCCCGCATCAGCCAAGCGATCGGGGTGAGGCCGAGAAAGTGCAGCCCCATGGCGATGATCACCAGGCCGGCGACAATGGCGAGCTGGTTGGAATAGGTGCGCAACACCGCACCGGCCGCGCTGGCGCTCGCACCGAGCGCAACAAACACCGTGGCAAAACCAAGCACGAACAACGCCGCCGCCGCGAGCGCGTCACGCCGCACGCGGGGCTTGGGTTCGGCGTCGGCGAAGCGTTCCAGCGACGTGCCGGTGAGGTACACCAAATAGGGCGGCACCAACGGCAGCACGCAGGGCGATAGAAAACTCAACATGCCGGCAATGAGCGCCGCGAGGACTGTGACATTCGGCAATGGCCCACTCCTGAACCTGCGCTGGGGCGCATGCTTTGAAGCGCTCTTTGATGCTCTTGGCACCCTCAATGCCCGCCGCCACCTCGCTGCGCAAGCGCGGGTTGCCCGGCGCGCGAACTTGTGACCGGAGCGCGAAGGTCGCTCAATTTCCGCTTACATTGCGCCATACAAGCGATTGACCTTCCCGCTAAAATCCGTTCCGCTTAATCCAATTTACGAGGAAGGGCCGCTGCGCAATCTGATCACCGACGTCGCTGGGCTCAAGGTCGGACAGGCCGAAGACCTCGACCTGGGCTCCGGCACCACTGTGGTCATTTTCGACGCACCGGTTGTTGCCTCGGTCGATGTGCGCGGCGGCGGACCGGGCACGCGAGAAACCGAGCTCCTCAATCCGGCCCAGACCGTTCCGGGCGTCGACGCCATCGTGGTGTCCGGCGGCTCGGCCTTCGGGCTCGACGCGGCGTCCGGCGTTCAGGCTTGGCTGCGCGAACAAGGCCGCGGCTTTGCCATCGGTTCGGCGCGGGTCCCCATCGTGCCGGGCGCCGTGTTGTTCGATCTGTTGAGCGGCGGCAACAAAAATTGGGGCCGGTTCCCGTCTTATCGCGAATTCGGCTATGCCGCCGCCGCCAATGCCGCCCTTGATTTTGCCCTTGGCAGCATTGGCGCGGGTACTGGCGCAACCACCGTCAACTACAAGGGCGGACTTGGCTCAGCTTCGGCGCGGACGCCCGACGGCATTACCGTTGGCGCCCTTGCCGCGGTGAACGCCGTCGGCAGCGTCGTTATCGGAGGTGGACCCTGGTTTTGGGCAGCTCCGTTTGAAATTGGCGGGGAATTCGGCGGCCGCGGCCTGCCGGAGCGGTTCTCGCCGCAAATGCTGCAGCCGGTCATCAAAGGCGTCCCCGGCGCCAATACAACCCTCGTCGTGCTCGCCACCGATGCGATTTTGACCAAGGCGCAAGCGAATCGTCTGGCCGTCATGGGACAATCGGGCATGTCGCGCGCCATCTATCCGGTGCACAGCCCGCTCGATGGCGATACTTTGTTCGCGGCTGCTACCGGCCGCCGAGCATTGGCCGATCCGGTATTCGCATTGGCGCAACTCGGAACGCTCGCCGCAAATGTGGTCGCGCGCGCCATTGCCCGCGGCGTTTTTGCAGCACGGGCTCTGCCAGAGGACCCGCTGCCCAGCTGGCACGACAAATTCGGCCATTGAGTCACTCGCTTATTGAGCGGAACCAGGGAACTAGCGACCGATATGTCATAGAAACCACAACGGGGGTTTCTCAACCTTTCCACCGCTGTTTTCATTGACTCCCCGCACGATTGCGCATTCACTTGAAGTAAGCTCAACAAAATCCACAGTGGAGGACGCGATGCGCGTCGTAGTTGCTGTCATTGCGGCTTTGGTGACGTTGGGACTTGCGGCGTTCGGCGTCGTCGCGGCGCAGAAAGCCGCCGGACCGTCCTCGATCATCGCTCTCGCGGCACGCGTCATTTCGCCAGGGCAAAACAACGGAGCGGCAGCGCCGGCGAGCCAGCCGGCTCAACCGCAACCCGTGCAGCCACGTATTGCTCAAGCTCCAGTCGTGCAGGTGGCGCAGGCAGGTTCCGGCGTGCCAGGTGCGTCGGTCGTCGCTGCGGCGCCT
>DASZCJ010000169.1:0-1623 GCA_035943155.1 Xanthobacteraceae bacterium
CCTTCTGATCGTCGGTTGCCGTTTCGCGGTTTGACTTGATGACGGCGATCTTGGCGAGCGCCGCCTTCACCGCGGGCCGCTCGTCGATCGCTTTGAACCAGCGCGCCAGATTGGGATGGTCATCCCATTTGACGCCTTGGATGTCGTGGTTGCGCGTCCATGGGAACGTGGCGATGTCGGCGATCGTATATTCGTCGCCGCCGAGATAGGGCGACTGCGCCAGCTGCTTTTCCATGACTTCGTAGAGCCGCTTCACTTCAGTTTGGTAGCGCGACATCGAGTAGGCGTTATCTTTAGGCGCGAACAGTTTAAAGTGGGTGAATTGGCCGAACATCGGCCCGATGCCGGTGAGCTGAAACATCAGCCATTGCAGCACGTCGTATTTTTTCGTCATATCTTTCGGCAGGAATTTTCCGGTCTTCTCGGCGAGATAGAGCAGGATCGCGCCGGATTCGAACACAGTGTATGGCTTGCCGCCCGGGCCGTCGTGATCGACGATCGCCGGAATTTTTGAGTTCGGATTGATCTTGATGAAATTTGGATTGTACTGCTCGCCCTTCCATACATCGACGAAATGCTCCTTATAGGGCAGCTTCGTCTCTTCGAGCATGATGTAGATTTTCTGGACGTTCGGACTGGTCAACGCATAAAGGTCGATCATGGCAATTACCCTCGGATGTCTTTTTGGCGATTTGCGAAGGTGGTGAAGCTAGCGGCCGCGAAGAGGGCCGACAAGGCGGTGCGCCGCAAGATCGCCTGCATAGCGATCACTTGTGTGAGATCGATCACTTGTGTGACATCGCCGTGGCCGCGTAGGCTCCGGTTCGGAGTGTAAGTGGCAGCCGGTAAAATCGCGACCGGTAAAATCGGTTACGGAAAAGCGCCCAAGGAGATTGGAATGAACGCCTTAAGCCGGGGAATTGCCGCGCTGGTTGTCGCCTGCACGGCGATTGCGATCACGACTGCTGTGGCGCGCGCCGCCGATGATGATTATCCAAATCATCCGGTGCGCTGGCTGGTCGGCTATCCGCCCGGCGGATCGACCGACATTTGCGCCCGCTTGATTGGACAATATCTCTCCGAACATCTGCATCAGCAGTTCGCGGTCGAGAATAAGCCCGGCGCCGGTAACAATCTTGCCACCGAGATCGCGGCTCACGCGCCGCCCGATGGCTATACCGTTTTTCTGGTCAACCCCGCCAATGCCATCAACGCCAGTCTCTACAAGAACCTGCCATTCGATTTCATCCGCGACATGACGCCGGTCGCCGGTTTCATCCGCGTACCGAATGTCATGGAGGTCAATCCGAACGTGCCGGCGCAAACGGTCAAGGAATTCATCGATTATGCCAAGGCCAATCCGGGCAAGGTCAATCTTGGCTCTTCGGGCATCGGCACTTCGGTGCATTTATCCGGCGCCTTGTTCATGATGATGACGGGCGTCGAGCTCGTGCACGTGCCGTATCGCGGCTCGGCGCCGGCGCTGACCGATCTGCTCGGCAACCAAGTGCAGGTGATGTTCGATAATCTGCCGTCGTCGATCGGGCACATTCAGGGCGGACGGCTGCGGGCGCTTGCGGTCACGACCTCGGTGCCGTCAAAGGCGCTGCCGGGCGTGCCGAC
>DASZCJ010000170.1:0-7091 GCA_035943155.1 Xanthobacteraceae bacterium
CCGCGAGCCCATCGTGCTGACAAGCAAAGAAGGCGTTTTAGAAATTCGCCTCACCGCCAGGCAGAGCCAAGCAAGTCTCGACACGGTCGCGGCGCCTGTCCAAAATTTTCTGCTGTTCGACTATGAGGTGATCCGCGGCACGGCTTCAAACGGGCAGAAGTCCGGCGGCAATCTCTATCCGGCGCCCACGCTGCAGGTCTTTCCCGGCGAAAGGCTGATCGTCCATTTCGAAAATAATCTCACCGGCCTGACCATCCGGGATTATTTCATTCCGCAATATACGGCCAAGGATCAGTCCGTTCCGATCTATCCGGAGCAGATGACCTCGTCACCGATAAATCTGCACACGCATGGAGCTCACATCAGTCCGAAGGGAAATGCCGACAACGTCATGCTGCACATCCCTCCGGGTATGTCCAACACCTACAGCTACGACATACCGAGAAACATGCCGCAGGGGCTGTACTGGTATCACTGTCACCTGCATGGGCTCACTGCGGCGCAAGTCTACACCGGTCTCGTCGGTCTGCTTGCCGTCGGACGAACGGATGGCAACCTGCCGCTCGTCACCGAGAAAAACATTCCTGTCCGCAACATGGCGCTGCAGTACAATTTCGTCTTTGACCGCGCGGGCGGTCTGGCGCAACTCAACAATCTGAGCTGGCCGCAGTGGGTTTCAACGATAATTCCGCCGAAGGATGGCGAGCTCGCGAACGGCACCTACCGTCCATCGCTTGCTCCGGTGAACTTCAACCAATCCAAGCCGGGAACAAAGTACCTCACTGTTTGGTATGCGGGGCCGCTTTCAATCAACAATCATCGGGGTGAGTTGCAGTTCATTCCCAGCAATCTCCAGCAATTCACCGCGGCGGACCGCAAAGCGGGCAGCGACGTGCCGGCCAATCCATCGCTGCCTGATGACCAGCGTGATGTGCAATTCACAGTGAACGGCCAGTTTCAGCCGGTCATCAAAAGCAAGGCGGGTCAGACCGAAATTTGGGTGCTCGCGAATGTGAGCGACATTGCCTACATCAATGTCCGGCTCACGGAAACGGCGACCGGGCGACATCCGCCCATCGCCATCGTCGGCCAGGATGGCAATCCCTATACGACGGTTGCCTATCCGCCTACCGCCAACGGCACCCGGCTGCTCATTCCACCCGCCAGCCGGTTCGCGATTGCCGTGACAATACCGGCCGAAGGCGAGCTCGTTCTCGAAATGCCGGACCGCGGCGGCGGGGCAAAGACGATCACCTCACCCGGCGTGCTCTATACCAACAATGGCAGCGACAATCCTCCGGCCGTACTGGGGATCCTGAGCGTGTTGCCCTCGGCCGTCAGCTATGCCGACGGCTTCTTCGTGTTTCCAACCCAGGTGCTGGCTAGAGCGACACCCGCGCAACCCGGCGGTGTAACGACCCCGTTCGTCGAAGGTCAGCCGCTCGGCGCCTACACGTCCTATCTCGACCTTGGCAGCGCCGTGCCGGACTTCAAGCGGCAAATCGTGATCTCCGGCGGATTTCTCAACAACATGGCGAGCACGGAGGACCCGAAAGCGTTCGTCTACGCATTCGATGGCGGCGCGTTTCCCAATGTGCCGCTGATCCAACCTCGGCTCAACTCAGTCGAGGAATGGAGGTTTATCAACCAGAACAACGACGAGCATCCGATTCACGTCCACGTCAATGATTTTCAGGTGGTCGAGTACTTCGATCCCACGACCGGTCTACGGACCGGTCCCGACAAATTTGCTATCGACAATGCCAATGCGCCGGCACCGACAATGCATGGTGACGAGAGCGTGATCCAACCCGGTGTCCTTACGATCCGCACGCGGTTCGACGAATATACCGGGCTTTACGTGATGCATTGCCATCGCCTCAACCATGAAGACAACGGGCTGATGGCGCTCATTAACGTCATACCCGCCGTTTCCATTTACGCGGTGGCGATTCCAGGCGCGCCTGGCAAACCTGCCGAGGTTCGTCTGTACGACGGCAATGGCGACCGCTTCGTCGCCACGATCATCCCGTTTCCCGGTTTTGAAGGCAGCGTGAATGTGGCGATGGGAGATGTTGATGGCGATGGCATACTCGACCTGATCGTCGGCGCCGGTAAAGACCACGCGCCGGAAGTCGTGGTCTATGTTGGCGCGTCAATTCGTGGGCGGGGCACCTTCGGGACCGAACTGGCGCGCTTTGTGCCGTTCGACTCCAGTGCGCGTGGCGGCGTTAGCGTAGCCGCTGCATCGATCGACGGGACAACGGCCGACAACATCATCGTCGGATCGGGTCCCGGCATCACGAATGAAGTAAAAGTCTATCAAATTCCGCTGGCGGTATCGTCGAGCACCGGGCCGACGCTGTTCGCGGCGTTCAAACCCTACGGTGAGGATCGGTCCGGCGTGAGCGTTGCCACGGGCTTTGTCGACTTTTCGACCGGCCGCGAGAGCATTGTGACTGCGCCCGGCCCTGGGACGCGGGGGATGATCAAGGTGTTCGCCTTCCCGCTGCTGACGCTTATTGGTAAGACGGAGCGCGCCAGCGTGCAGGCGTCTGACCAGCCTGTGAAGACTGCCTCTTTCGTTCCGTTCGGCGATGATTATCGGGGCGGCGTTTCGCTGACCACCGGGTGGCTCGCCGGCTCACTCGGCGGCGCCAAACGAATTATAGTCAGTCAGCTCGCCGACCGCGGCTCGGTAAAGATTTTTTCCAGCGGCTCCGCGCTGGATGGGGGTCCGCCACTATACCTGCAGAGTCCCCTACACCACGATCACGGTGCCAATTTCCGCGAGATCGCGGGCTTCGAGCCATTCGGGGGCTCTGGCGGCGCACGGGTGGCCACGACCAGTACGACGACCGGCGCCAGTCTCTTGGTCAGCGGTGTTGCGCCCGGCGGTACGGATGCAAGCGTTATCAAATACGATTTCGTCAGACCGAACGCTCAGTCAACGACACTTGAAGCCGTGCGTCTCGGACAAGTCTGGTCCGGAAAAGGATCACCACCCATCCTCGGCGGCGACTAACAGAGAGTTTGCAATGTCCCGGCATTTGACGGTCGAACGACGCTGCTAGAGCATGATCCCGAAAAGTGGATACCGGTTTCCCGCCTGCGCGAAGCCCAGGCACCGGTTTGTGGTTTCGTTCGATGCTTCGGCGGGCGAAGGCAGGTCGGAAAAGGTCATGCTCAAACAAATAGCTAAAGCGAAATGGCGATTCAACCTCACGACATTTCGCTTTGGCCACCATTGGGAGAAAATCATGCGAACGATCCTGCCGCGCAAGCGCTTCGCTCTGCCGGCGTTGATATCGATCACGCTTGCGGGAATGGGCGCCGCGATTGCGCAGGACTTGCCGTCCTACATGGAGCCGATCGGCGGTCGCACGACCTCGAGCGCGGCCAGCATCGCGACCAAAGACGTGCTGGCGCTCAATGCCCGGATGTTCGAGCTCTATGGCGATGCCGGCGCTGTTTTCCGGCGTAACCTGATGGCCAAGCATCCGATCATCCTCGGGCTGTTCTCCGGCGCCGGCGGGCGTTTTATTCTCTACCGTCCCGGTATGGAGCCGCTCGACGCGCCGCCGGTGCCGATCGCCTATCAGCTCATGAAATCGGTCGGGCACAGCACCATGGCGCTGGGCGAGGTGGTGATGCCTTATCTCGACAATGCGTCGGACACGTCGTGGCGCGCGTCGTTGCTGTCGTATCGCAGCCAAATGCAATCGGCGCTCAATGGCATTGGCGCCACGGAAATTCCGGCGGAGTGGCAGGAAAACAGCAAGCTCATTCTGCAGAACAATATCGCCTTCATGGACGATTGCGCCAAGACCGGCGTCATTACCGTGGCGGCGTTTCAGGATTTCGCCAAGAAGCAGGCGCCGCTGTTGCGGAAGAACATCACGTGGGCCGCGCAAACCCAGGTCGGACATTGGATGGGCGTGATCACCGACTGGAAGAAGCAGCTCGGCAGCGCCTGGGATCAGACCTATGCAGCGAGCAATACGATCTACGTCGCCCGACAGAACAACGTGCTGTTCAGCGTCTTGGCGCAATTCTTCGGGCCGGACGCGATCAATAGCCGGCTGGTGCTGATCGAGACGATCTCGTTCACGACCACGCCGGAGGAAATGCTTGATTCGCTGACGCGGATCGTTGCCGATCGTTCGGTCGGCGCCGCCTTCTTCGGCAATTACTACCTGATGGATTACGAATTGATGGGCGGCGACGCCCGTGCCGCCATCATCGACGATAGCAAAAAGCGCGGCATGACGCCGTTCCTGCCGCCGGCGGTGGCATTCGGCTCGCATCAATGGCCGACGCTGATCACCCCGGGCAGCGGTCCGGCCTCGCTCGCCGATCTGCCTTAAGCCCTGTCGATCAAAATGCGCCCGATCAAAATGCGCCCCACACATTGGTCTTCCCGCGCGATTGCGGCGGCGGCCGTGTTCGCGCTGGTTTTGCCAACGGTTGTGTTGGCGCAAGACGGCGTCGATTGGATCACCAAATTCCCGCGCGCACCGGTCCATGTCGCTGCCTGGCCGGGCGGCAAGAAGGTCGCCGTCAGTTTTGCGCTGTTCGTCGAGGAGTTCGGCTTCGGCCAGGGACCGGTCTATCGGCCCGACCTCGCCAGCCGCAGTCCGGATCTGGTGAACGAAAATTTCCGCCAGTATTCGCTCAGTTGGGGCAACCTGCGCGTCGCCCGGTTGTTCAAGGATCTGGATGTCCCGCTCAGTATCGTGCTCAACGCGGAATTTCCCCGCGCGCATCCAGCCGATTGGAAGGAAATCCGCGCGGTCCAGCCGAATGCGCCGATCGTCGCCCACGGCATGAACAATACCAGCCGCATGCTGCCGCTTGGCCGCGGGCTCGACGAACAAAAAGCCTATATCCGCGAGACGCTGGATTTGATCGCCGGCACGACCGGCGTGAAGTCCATCGGCTGGTCGAGCCCGAGCGTCTATTCCAACGGTGACACCATGCAAGCCATGGCCGCCGCCGGCATTACCTACACGCTCGATCAGATGGATTCCGATATCGTGTCGCGGTTGAAGACGCCGGACGGCCCGCTGCTTCTGCTGCCTTATCCGGTTGTCACCGTCGATATGGGACAGAATCTGGCGCGCATGAAGTCGCCGACCGAAATCGAGGCGCTGTGGCTCGATTATGTGGTGGAGCTTGCCGACGAAGCGCGCGGCGACCCGGCGCGGGAAGCGACGACCGTTGTCATCGGCATCCATCCCTTCGTCGTCGGCACGCCCGACGGCGCCGCCGCAATGCGGCGCGTTCTGTCGCGCTTAAAGAACGATCGCAGCGTCTGGCTGACCGACACGGACGCGATCCTCAAGGCGATCGATACCAAATGAGCAGACATCCGCCCCCGCGAAGCGGGGGAGGGGGACCACGCGGAGCGTGGTGGAGGGGGTGTGGGCTTCGAAGGCTTCGCGTGCATTGGAGAACAATCGTCCACTGTGACGCCCCTTTCACCACGCTACTGCGCGGCGTGGTCCCCTTCCCCGCTTCGCGGGGCAGGACGGGGTACGCGCGCGATTCACGGTAAAACCATTTCGCTTTAGAGTGTCAGCCGTTCATCGCCTCGCGGAGGCTCATCCAATGATTAAGCGCTACAGCGACCACGCCGCCAACGAGCGCACCTTCCTCGCTTGGGTGCGCACCGCAATCGCAGTCATGGCCTTCGGTTTTCTGATCGAACGGTTCGATCTGTTTTTGAAATTTGCGGCGCCGCAGGTTGCCGAGCGCCAGCTCGCGCCGCATGGCGAGGGCTTCGCCAACTGGGCGGGGCTTGCCTTCATCGTGATCGGCATTGTGACGGTTGTGATCGCCGGCTTGCGCTTCGCCAAGACCGCCAAGGAGATCGAAACCGAGGACGAAGTGGCGAGTCCCGGCGAACGTTTCGATCTCGCGCTGGCCGCGATGATCGGCCTGTTGGGCGCGTCGTTGGCGCTCTATCTGTCGCGCGCCGTGCTGCCGACGTTATAGATTTCTGCGGTATGATATCTCCGCGCCGCGAACTGGCGCTAAGCCCCCAATCCGCTAACTTCTGGCGTGCCCCGGCGTTTACGGCGCAACGCCGTTGACGGCAACGATGTTGAACTTGGCGTATTTCTTGCCGATGGCGTAGATGGCAGCGAAGTCCGCTGAATCTTTCCACGCCTGCAATGCCTCTAGACTATCCCAGCGAATAATGACCACCGGTCCTTTGGGCAAATCGCCTTCGAGCGCAGTTCCCGGCCCCGCTGCGACGTAAACGCCGCCATGGGCTTTGACGGAGGCCTGCGCCGGCGGAACGTAGTCCTTGCCGTAACGGTCGGCGTCGGTCACTTCATTGAGCGCGATCATGTAGACGGCAGGCTTGGCTTGCGCGTGAAGACTTTGGACTGCAGCCGCCCCCGCCGTTATGCCGGCGAGCATCGACAGTGCGATAGCGTATTTGGTTTTCATTGTTGCCCTCCTGCTGGGGTCTGCCGCCCGGCCGACGTAGGTCATGTCTGCGGATGCATGTCGGCTGTTGCGGTTGTTTCATCGCGACTGTGATCAGGCCGCGGAGTCTGGCCGTAATTTTCCAGGGCGGCGATCGCGTCCTGTAAGAGCGCGCGAATTCGCCCCGCCGAGCCGGCGAGAATCATGCTCGGATCGAGGTAGAAATCCAACCCGGTCAAATGCTCGCTGAAGATCTTGATCTTTTGGCCGGCGGTGTCGAGCATGCCTTCGACCGAATAAGGGATCACTTCGCGGCTGATCCCCTTCATCGTGATTGGCGGCAGCGCGTGCGCCACCACGATATCGCGCACCAGCGCGTAAGTTTCGTAACTGACCACGATGTGGCCGGCTTCGGCGACCGATTGCAGGCGGGCCGCCAGGTTCGCTTCGGCGCCGATGATCGTATAGTCCATCCGGTCGGCGCTGCCGAAATTCCCGACATTGCAGAAGCCGGTATTGATGCCCATGCGCACCCGGAACGGGTGCTCCACGCCTTCATTGCGCCATTTCGCGTTTAATTCGGCGACACGCTGCTGCATTTGCGCGGCCATGCGCATACCGGCCTTGGCATCTTCCGCTTCGCCCTTGGATTC
>DASZCJ010000171.1:0-2763 GCA_035943155.1 Xanthobacteraceae bacterium
GGCGAAATCACATAATGAGCCGAATACGATCAGGATGCGAATGAACCATATCGTCCAGTGTGGGCGCCGGACAAAAATAGCCTAGCTGATTTCCAGGACGAGCCGACGCGGAGAAAGGCGGCCAAAGAGGTCAGAAAAAGAAACAGGATCGCCTTTAACGACTGCCTAGCGTGGACGACGATCCTCACACACTGACGAACAATATTTTGGCGGACAAAAGCAAGACGTCGGCGTCAACTGGCGACCAGCCAATGCCCTTTCCATAACCGGACTCGCTTCGTTCTAATGACACGAGTTCCGGCACGCCGACGGCTTCCGGCCAGCGGCTCAATGATCAGGCGCTGACCGCAGCAATGCGCGCTCCGGTGCCGCTCGGTACGCGGATGCGCGTTACCAATCTCGGCAATGGCCGTGTCGTCACCGTCACTATCAATGATCGAGGCCCGTTCATCGCCGGTCGGATTATTGATTTGACCCCGGCCGGCGCGCACGCGCTCGGCTTTTCCGGTTTAGCACGAGTGCGCGTCGAAAGCCTGTAATGCCAACAAGGGGAAAGCGCCTCAGCGGCGGCGGTTTCCTCAAGCCGCGTCTTCACAATCGGATGCGCGCCGCTCCATTAGCGTTCTCGGCTAAGCAACTAAGCCGTAAATAAAAGGCTTATCGATAGGTTCCGGTGCTCACTGGGGACCTGGGTTCCTCACCTTTGTCCTAAATCAAATGCACCGCCGCCCTAAGGCGCTATAGTTCCTACCGGCGGGGGTGTCGGAACGGCGCGTGTCATCACCACAAGAGGATAACCGATGATGACCACGACGCAGACCACGCGTTTGCTTGCTTGGGTAATTGCCGGCCTAATCGTGATTGGAATCCTGTTATACTTTTTTGGCCCGGTGGAGATGAGGACGGATGAGATAATCGCCGTTAGTTTAGTCATCCTCGGTCTAATATGCTTTTTAGTCTGGTTGCACTGGCGTAGTGGAAATTCAACCCGGCACTTATAGAGCCATCCAGCGTACCGCCACGATGTCCCAACGTCGTTTTCCGCGGCCGTGGTCCGTTGAGGCAACCAATGCTTGGCGAAAGAAGAATGACTAGCTGCCCAGTCAGGTTAAATGGCAGACCGGTTGCGAACGATATTAAAGCCAGTTTACGTTTCATGACCAGCGCACCAGCGAGACCGGGCCACGCCCCAGCCAAACTGACCGCTCCGGCAGACCCTACTACTTGGGATGGTCGTGATCGGCGTCACCATGCTCGGCGCTATTATTCTCTACGCTGTCACAGAGTGGTTATGGCTGGTCGTGCATCAGGGTCTGCGTTGAGGCGGCAGCACCCGCCGTCCGCACCAGTCCCGACCGGCGGCTTGAGCCGACTTTTTTGCTGAAGAGAGACGGAAGCTTGCGCGCGAATGATTGAACACGCTGGCGGGCGAGTTAGTCGCCTGCTTCCACCATCGCGGTTTCGAAACTATCGACGAAGACCAATCCGATGCCGCGGGTCAGTGCGCCGGCGGTAATGGCGGAGACGCCGAGGCCCCAAAGCAGGCCCCCCGGCACGATCCACATCAGCGTCGAAGAGGCCGCGAGGCCGGCGCCGGTTGGCACCGCGCCGGCGATCAATGCGATGATCAGCGAGCGCGTCCGATCGCGCTGGAATGGCACCCCATAAAGCTCGCTGAGCTGCCTCACCATGCGCAGGTTCAGCGCGGTAACGCTGGCGATGTTGGCCGCCGGCAATGGCACAAGGCCGCCGACCGCCGCGTAGTTTTTGTGCCGCTCGACGATGCGGCGCGCCAGCGCGCGCCGGCGCGCGGCAAGCGGATCGGCGCCGCGCGGCTGCGGCTCGGAAGCAGTGCGACTGGCCGGTTGCACGACCGCTTCGCTGGCTGCGGCGGAAGTTTCCGTCGGCGGCTCCGGCTCGACCGCATCGAACGGCGTAGCGTGACGCGGCACACGGCCCTGTTCGTCCGTCACAAAGCTCGCGGCAATCTCCTGCAGATTGGCGATCGAACGGGTGATCGCCTTGGGAAGGGGTTTGCGTTTCATGCGGCGGCCTGCTGCGCGCTGACGATCATGTCGACCTCGTCGGCAATGGCGGCGATCTCGCGCGCGGCTTGTCCCTTCCATCTGATCAGGCTCGGCGTTGCGCCCCACAGCGAAGCTTCCGGATAACCGACGCGGTTGGTCATTTCGCTGTGCAGCACCGGCAGTCCCGCTGCGGTGAGCTCGGAACGAATATGCTTGGCGATCACCGAATCGCGCGTCGTTTGCGTGAGGAGGCAGCGAAACAGCGGACGCCGGCCATCGGCGCGTTCGATCAGGATGCTCAGCGTATCGAGCATGCGATCGACATCGAACGGCGAGGGCTTGACCGGGAGAAGCAAGAAGTCTGCCGCGGCGAGGCAATCGAGCGTGGTCTTGGAACGAAAACCCGGCGTGTCGATGATCACCAATCCGCTGCCGGCGGCGAGGCGGCGCGCATTGCTCGAGGCTTCCTCGCTCGCGTCCTCGACCACGGCGACCCCGCCGAGCGCGCGTTCGCGCGCGGCAAGCCGCACGATCGAGCGCTGCGGATCGGCGTCCATTAGGGTAGGGCGCCGGCCGCGCAGATGCCAATAAACGGCAAGGCAACTCGCCAGCGTGCTCTTGCCGCTGCCGCCCTTCATGGTGGCTACCGTTATGATCATGCGCCGCACCCCACGGTCTTTGCGAAAAGCCCGCGCAAAGCGAATCAGCGCAGAAGACGGTACCGGATTCGCGGCAA
>DASZCJ010000172.1:0-1657 GCA_035943155.1 Xanthobacteraceae bacterium
GCGTTTCACCATCGGCACGTTTCCGAGCTGGGGCACGGGAGCGGCTCGAGACGAGGCGCGCCGGCTCAAGACGCAGATCGACCGCGGTGGCGATCCGCTCGGCGAGATCAAGGCCGGTCGTGCGGCGCCAAACGTGAGCGATCTGTGCGACCGCTTCGTCGCCGAATATCTGCCGCGCAAGAAGCCGTCTACCCGCCATACCTACCGCCTGCAGATCGACAATGAGATCCGGCCCGCGCTGGGCGGTCTCAAGGTGGCCGAGGTCACGTTCTCCGACGCCGACGGTCTGCACCGCAAGCTCACGGCCCGAGGCACACCATATCGCGCCAACCGCGTCCTCGCATTGCTCAGTCGCATGTTTTCGATGGCGATCCGGTGGCGGCTGCGCGCCGATAACCCGTGCAAAGGGGTTGAGCGAAACCAAGAGCAAAAGCGCCACCGTTATCTGACCGGAGCAGAACTGGCGCGGCTCACGACTGCCCTGGCCGAATTGCGCGATCAAGGCGCGGCGAATGCCGTCCGCCTGCTGCTTTTGACTGGCGCAAGGCGCGTCGAACTTCTCGCCGGCCGCTGGACCGACATCGATCTCGACGCTGGCGTGTGGGTCAAGCGAGCGGCCACGACGAAAGGGAAGGTGCCGCATCGCGTGCCGTTGTCAAACGCGGCGCGCCAATTACTCTCCGAGATGAAGAAGCAAGCCGACTGCGATTGGCTGTTCCCAGCTCGTCAAGGCCATCGCACCGACATCAAAGACGCTTGGGAGGTGCTGCGCAAAGCGGCCGAGATCCCTGATGCGCGCACACACGATTTGCGGCACACCTATGCCAGCGTGCTGGCGTCGTCGGGATTGTCGCTGCCGATCATCGGCCAATTGCTTGGCCACACCACCGCGCAGACCCTCGATGATCCGCTGCGGGCGGCGACCGAGCGCGCGGCTGCGGTCATCACTGGTGCCAAGCCGACCGAGATTGTGCGGTTGCCGGTGCGCAAATGATCGTCGCCCCGATCCGCTATCCAATGAATCGCCGCGCGTTCGTGGGCATGGCGGCTGCCGGTGCGGCAAGTCCGCTTCTCGCGCGTGCCGCCGCTGCGCAGCCCGCACCAAAAGCCCGAAATGTCGTGCTCGTGCATGGACTGTTTGCCGACGGGTCGTGCTGGTCGAAGGTCATCGCCCGCCTCCAGCAGAAGGGCGTCAACTGCACCAGCGTGCAGAATCCTCTGACGTCGTTGCATGAGGCGTCGGAGGCCGCGCGCCGGGCGATTTCGGCTCAGCCGGGCCCGACGGTGCTCGTTGGCCACTCCTTCTCCGGAATGATCGTGTCGGAGGTGGGCGTAGACCCGAAGGTCACCGCCCTCGTCTACGTTGCCGCGCGGGCACCCGATGCAGGCGAGGACTATACAGCGCTGGCGAAGAACTACCCGACGCCACCGGCCACAGCCGGCATTCTCTTCGACGACGATTGGGGCCGGTTGTCCGAGGAGGCATTCCTGCACGACTTCGGGGGCGATTTGCCGCCGGAGGAAGCGCGCGTCCTATATGCGGTTCAGCAGCCGTTCAAGAAGTCGCTGACGACGGAAAAGACGATGAATGCTGCATGGCGCACCAAGCCGACTTTTTATGCCGTTTCTAGACAAGACCGAACGATCAATCCCGATC
>DASZCJ010000173.1:0-11481 GCA_035943155.1 Xanthobacteraceae bacterium
TGTTTTGTGAAGCCCAGACGACGGCTTGCCCGATGGTCATGCCGAGGAAGTTCTCCCAGCCGACCGTCTCTTTGTGCGGGTCTTGGAACGCCTCTTTGGTGACCATGCGAATAGGTCCCCGGCCGGCCTTCACCTCCTCGAGCAGGGCGTGGTTGCGCAGGCAGGTCGGCACCGGATGCCGATTGACGTAGTCGCCGACCAGTTTCTCGATGGAATCCCGCCAAAAGGCCTCATAATCCTGGCCGTGGCGTTTTGCGTATAGGTCTTAAGGTGCAGGAAGTAGGCGCCGACCGGACCATAACCGTCCTTAAATCGTGTGAGGACGATCCGGTTTTCCATCTGCGTCATCTTCGCGCCGGCCAGGATCGGCAAAGCGTAGGCCGAAGCACTGCTCCATGGCCCATACCAAGTTCGCCCCATGCCTTCGCCGACGGCGCGAGGTTTGAAAATGTGCGATGCACCACCGGCCGCCACGATCACTGCCTTGGCGCGGAACACATAGAAATCGCCGGTGCGAACGTTGAAACCGACTGCGCCGGCGACCCGATTGGCCCGCTGTTTATCCATCAGCAGGTGCGTGACCATGATCCGGTTGTAGACTTCGCTGGCGGCTTTGCGCGCGGCTTCGGCGACGATTGGCTTGTAGCTTTCGCCGTGGATCATGATCTGCCATTTGCCTTCGCGCTGATATCTCCCGGTTTCGGGGTCCCGCATGATAGGCAGTCCCCATTCCTCAAACTTATGCACCGTGGAGTCGACGTGGCGAGCGATGTCGTAGCCCAGATCCTCGCGAACGAGCCCCATCAGGTCATTGCGCGCGTAACGCACATGGTCTTCAGGCTGATTTTCGTTCCAGTGCATCCCCATGTAGCAGTTGATCGCATAAAGCCCCTGCGCGACCGCACCGCTGCGCTCGATATTGGCTTTCTCGACGCAGACGATCTTCAGATCGCGGCCCCAATACCTTGCCTCGTAAGTAGCGCCGCAACCGCCCATGCCGCCACCGACGACGAGAATGTCGGCATCGACAAAGACGGTCTTGCGTCGGGACATCAGACCAGTCCCTGCTTGAAGCGATCCGGCGCGAGCGCCGGCAGCGCATCGACTCTGAGCGCCTCAGGTTCGTGCGCGAGCTGTTGGGATTTCATAGCCTCCGCGCTGGGCACTGCATAGTCGCCCGGGGATTTGATCGAACCCCATGCCGTGGTTCTGATCGGTGAAACGAAATTCTTCTCGCGTCCATCGCGGAATTTTATTTTCCAAGAGATCGTCGCTTTGTCTTCTTCCCGGCGCACGCGAACGCTGTGGCCGAGCGGCGCGAAGTCGGCATAGCCGCGGCAATCGATCGCAAATTGCGGACAGGCCTTCACGCAAGAGTAGCACTCCCAACACATATTGGGTTCGATGTTGAAGGCGCGCCGATAGGTGGTGTCGATGTGCATGATGTCGGACGGGCAGATATCGACACAATGCCCACAGCCGTCGCAACGCGTCATGTAAACGAAGGTCGGCATGGTGTGTCCTTATCTCCTGTATGCGAGCCGATGCGAGGGTTCAGTAATGCCGGGCATGCGTGAGGCCGCCACCATATTTTTTTGGTGCATCGGCCGGAGGCGGCAGGTTGCTCATCGTTCCGTTTGCTTCGGCCACTCTTTTTTCCAGAGCGGCAGCAGGCTTGAAAAACATGTGAGAGAATTTTGACCACGGGATGGATCCAAATAGTACAGTTGTAGCGAGGAGATACAAACCGAGGAATGCATGGCTCCAGCCCGTGTTGCCCGTCGTCTGCAGCACTGCCCATAGCAAGCCAAAGGTGACGCTTAAGACGAGCGCAACGACAAACAAATCGGCGCGAACAAAACGAAACGGCGTATTACCCTCTGCGGCAACGTCGACCCTGATGAAAAACCAGAACCAATAGCCGCCGAGGCAAACCAGGAGAGCTCCTGCGTACCACAGCGCTGGAACGCTAACGGGCGTTGGTGTGGCAGGCGTTGGATAGGCAAACACCATAATGACGGTGGCAACCACGTAAATCACAAAACCATACATCGTGAGCAGATGGGCTAATCTGCGCCGGATGTTGCAAAACTCGCCCGACGCCATCACATCAATCACCGCGGTTTGAATCGCTAACGAGGCCATCTCGCCGCTGCCGACGTGTCGCTTCGCTTTGCTCTTGAAGGTTCGCCAGTTGTTGAAAAAGTACCTGGCGCTCTTTTTATGAATGACGTCGAAAAGCGTGCCCGCGGCTACGAGGAGAGCCATAACGACGACGTATGTCTGCATTATCGCCGGTGGTACGGATGCGGAGAGCTCGGCAAAGGGGTTGCTGAACATAGCAGCCTGTCAGAGCTGGTTTGGAGGGAGTTGCGAAGGCGTCATCGTCCGGTCCATTGCGCTATATCCTCCTCGCAAAGTTCTCCTAGCAAAGCCCTAGATTGAATTGAAGACAATATCTTCCCATCAATATACTGATAAACGCGAGCCATTGGTCGAATGCAGCAGTGCGGATTCTCGCAATGCCCATTGGCAAAACTGTTACGGCGAACTGTTGAGGCGAAACACTCGCGGCGCAGCTGTACGCCTCGAGCATCACAAGCCTTCACTCTCTCTTTTTTCTATTCCCCGGTCAGATCGCGGCGGCGCCCTTCCAATGCCGCAGCGTAACGGCGCAGCACGTAAGCTTCGGTGAGGAGTCCGACCAAGCGACGATCGAGGAATGAATCCACGACGACCAGAGCCTCCGCCTCGGCGCGGTCAAAGGCCAGCACTGCTTCCTTGACCGCCATTTCCGGCAGCAGCATTTCATCGGGAAAGTGGAGAAGATCTTTGACGGCCTTCTCCGCTGCGACTTCCGCGGTATGGGCTTCCGCGACCAAGACAAGCCCGACATAACGGTCGAGGTCATCGACAGCCACCACATAGGCCGTGGAGCCGAGCGGAAATGCTTCGCGGAACTGGGCAATTGTGGTGGTCGCCTTTGTAGTCTCAACGTCTTGGCGCATCATTTTCTCGACGGTGAGATCGCGCATCCAGCCGACATCGGCTGCGCTGCGGATCGTTTCGCCGCGCAGATGGAAACGCCAGGTTGCGAACGAATAGCCGAAACCTTCGCGCGTGACCTGCGCGGCGATGATCACCGCAATCAACACCGCAGTGGTCAGCCACAGGTCACCGGTTGTTTCCAGCGCAATGAAGGTCATGGTCAGCGGTCCGCCGATGACGGACGCCGTCAAGGCGCTCATGCCGATTACCGACGAGGCATTGGTATCGAAATCCATGGTCGGCCAGGTCATGGTGATGGCTTCGGCCAAGAGATGCCCGCCGAGCGCGCCAATTAGAAGCGAGGAGAAAAACAAGCCGCCGCGGAATCCGGAGCCGAGGGAGGCGATCGAGGCAAGGATCTTGAGAAGAAACACGATCGCCACGGTGCGAACCGACAGGTCAAGCGTGCCGATGACCCGCAGCGCGCCATGCCCGGACGACATCACCTGCGGGGACACTAACGCCATGAGCCCGACCATTAGGCCGCCGGCCATGGTCCGCAGCACGGGGCGCAGCCGCATGCGCACGAACAGCGTTTCGCACAAAGCCACCCCGCGCATAAGTATGATTCCCAGAACCGCCGACAGCAGTCCGAGGATCGCGGCAAGCACGAGATCGTGGGCGACGAGAACGGTTTTATCGGGGGCAACGACGCCGAGATCGGCAGGCTCGACCGACCGCGCTACCAGATAGCCGATCAGCGCCGAAATCCCGACCGGCGCCAGACTTGCAGGCGCATAGCTGCCGATGATCAATTCGAAGCCATAAAACGCGCCGGCGAGAGGCGCGCCGAAAGCACCGGCAATTCCGGCAGCGGCGCCGCAACCGACCAGGATGCGAAGATCGCCGCGGCGCAGCCGAAACGCCATGCCGATCCGCGAGGCGATGCCGCTGGCAAATTGCGTATAGCCGGCTTCAAGACCGACCGAGGCGCCCACTCCGCTCGACCAAATTGTTTGCGCGGCGACGATGACGCTGCCCAACAGCGACATGCGGCCGCCGTGCAGCGCATTTGCTTCAATCGGGTCGATTTCTCTTTCCGGACGCCAGCGCTGGAGAATTTCGCTGCCAATGCCGAACAACAGGCCGCCAAGCACCGGAACCGAGATCGCCAACAGCGGATCGAGGGTAAACCGTGCCGACAGACGCTCACCGGGTTCAAGTCGAAACAGCCACACGTGCAAAAGGTCGACGCAGGTGCCCATCGCCGCGACGACAAGCCCGCCCAGCACGCCGACCAGCACTGCGAGCAGGATGAGACTCGATTCTCGTGCTCTTACGACCGCTCGCAGCCGTCGCGGGATCTCCAACGGATTCCCGACCCTGGCGATTAGCGCGATCACTGCGCACCGTGCGCTTGATGAGATCTCCTGGCGAGAACGTAATTAAGCATCATTGATTGTCGCATCACTAACTAATGATCCGCTACAGCTGTACCTTCAAATCGGCGCGTCCGGTGGTGTAAAGCGCCCTGCAAAGCATCAGGCCTCGTTTCGTTTGTTGCGGGCGCGGCTGCACACCGATATGGCCTCAGGCTGTCTTCAACTGGCGGGATTCAAGTTCTTCCAGCTTGCGGTCCCATTTCATTTCGGTCGCGAATGCCTTGCACTCTTCCGGAGTCATGAAGACGGTTTCTTTTTCGGCTGGGTAGGCGCGGTTCACGACATCCTTCATGTAGCGCGAAATCACATCTTCCATGATCGGAATGAGATCGGTGTAGATCCGCGAATGGCGTGGAACGTGCTCCTCCCACAAATGGAAGAGGTCGGACGAGATGATATGCACGCCGTGCGCGCAATTGCCGGCGCCTAGACTGATCACCGGTACCGGCAGCATCTGCGCCAGATATTCGGCCACTTCCGAGGTCGTGACTTCACACAGGATCGAGAAGCAACCGGCATCGACCATCGCTTTGGCGTCCTCGACCAATTCCTTGGCCCGCCGCGCGGTCTTGCCTTGGGCGATAAATCCGCCGAGCTGCGGCATGCGCATCGGCGTAATGCCGATGTGGCCTTGAACCGGAATACCGGCCCGTACGATCGCTTCGATGTTTTTCGCGTGATATTTGTTGCCTTCGCATTTCATCACTTCGGCATTGGCCTCGTGCACGAAGCGCCCGGCATTCGCCACCGCCTGTTCCGGCGAAACGTGGAAGCTCCAATACGGCATGTCGACCATGCGCAACCCGTATTTCGAGCCGCGGTCGATTGCCTTCGCCATCATCATGACCTCGTCGAAACTGACCGTCACCGTGCTCTGATGGCCGAACAGGATCATGCCTCCAGTGTCGGAGACGCAAAGGATGTCCATGCCGAGCCGATCGGAGATCACACCGGTGCGATAGTCATAGGCGGCAAGTTGGGTGATCGGCTCACCCCTCTTCATTTTGGCATTCAAGGTATTAATGGTGATTTTCCTACGCGCCGGGGCGTCTGCCATGACTAATCCCTTCGTTGACAAAGAATGAACAGACCAAGAGCAGGACCGGTAACGGAATGAACCGTTTAGCCGCTCTTGCTTGTGAATTGCATGGGGCGCTCTGTACCACGGACAGTCAAATATGCGCCAGCTATCTTATGTTTGCTTGCGGCTATGACCCGCGCGTCAGGACACAAACCGCTCAGGTTGGTCTGACGCCGACATCCGAGGCGTGACGCCAAGGCAGCCGCGGGCGGCGCTTGGCCGTGTCGTAATAGGGCAGGGGCGTTTGCCGGACGTTGCGAAACATTCCGGTTGGGTCACGCAATGACGCGCCTGGTTCAGCTCCGGCGCCATCTTCAGCTTCATAGCCGCCGAGCACGTAACCCAGACCGAGAATGCCGCCGGCCACGATGCTTTCGCAGGCCGAGGTCACCACGATTTCTCCGGGCATTGACGGTCGATTGCACGGCCCCCTGGGTTGCCAGGGCCAAGCGAGCCGATCGGCATCGGCTACAAAGGAGACGAGTGTGATCTTGGGAAGAGGTTGGGGGGCCGCATAAAACTTCCCCAAGCCTGCTTCGGCTGGCGTCGCAGGCAAGCGGAATTCATTGCGGAACAGCACAAAGCCGGCTTCGATGCGCAACATATCGAGCGCGATGAATCCGGCGGGGCGTGCGTAACGTGCGATCGCTTGCCATAGGCGCTCGGCATCACTAGGGCGGCAAATGACTTCGAATCCCGGCTCTCCGGTGTAACCAAGCCGACCGACCCTGCAGCGGATGCCATCGAGCGATGTGTCAGTGAAGCCAAAATAGGGCAGGGCGGCGACCGCATCGATCGCCCCGAGCCGGCGCAAGGCATCGAGCGAGGCGGGACCCTGCACCGCGAAGGTCGCGCGATTGGCAAGTTCGTTCACGGCGACGCCGGGTTTGGCGTAGCCGGCCAAGTCGGCAATGTCCTCGTGCCGTCCGCTCATCACTTCGAATGTTTCCACATCGATCCGCCAGATCGTCAGGTCCGCGACAACGTCGCCGGCCGCGCCGAGGCGCAGTGCGTAAGCGATCTTGCCGACTGGCAATTTAGCCAAGGGCCGCCCGGTAAACGCTTCGACGACTTGCCGCGCGCTGCCGCCGCAGATTCTGGCGGATTCTAGGAATGAAAAGTCGAACAGCGCGCAGGTACTGCGGCACGCGCTTGCTTCGGCCGCGGGGTCGCCGAAGTGATCAATGCGTTGAAAATCGGCCAGCGCCATCGCAGCCGCTCATCCCATCAGCCGCCAGCCAACATTGCCCAGAATGAACACGCCAATCAGCACGAGTGCGCCGGAAACAATGCCGCGTAAGATGGTACGCGGCACGGCGTGCGCCAGCGTTGCGCCAACCCACGAGCCGCCGCTCAGACTGACGGCGAGGATTGCGCTCAGCGCCAGATCAAGCTTGCCATAGACAAGATTGCCAGCGGTCGCGGCAATCGCCACCGGTAGCTGAAAAATCTGACTCAATCCGACACTGGTCAGCACGGCGAGCTTCATAGAGATCAATATCGGCACAAGCACCAGCGGCCCGCCCGTTCCGGTAAGCGAGGATAGAAAACCGGTAATGACGCCGACCGCGAGCAGAACGCCGCGCGATATTTCGCCTTTGCCGCGCTCAGCAAGATTCTGCGGCCGTAGCGAGTTGATGCCAGAGAACAACGTGAGCAGGCCGAGGCAGCCGGCCAACAATCGGCTGTCGAAAATACTGACGGCCCACGCACCGGCAAATGCCGCTGGCGTGCCGCCGATGCACAGCCAGATCGCCATGCCCCAATCGATCGATTTGTTGCGGGCGAATACGACCGTGGCAACCAGTCCCGAAAGGATGTAGGCGAACATCGCCGCGGGAATGGCAATGTGAATGGCGATGCCGGCCAGAAAGACGAGCGCCGGCACCAGAATCACACCGCCGATGCCGATGCATCCGATCATCAGTCCGGACACCGTCCCAAGGAGCGCGATCCAGACCAGTTCCGATATCGCCACGCGATTCACCCGATGTTGCGCCGCTGCATCTGCCGCCCTGGCGCGGTGGAGAAGGATTTATTGTGCAGCGCACCCAAAATTTGACCTGCCGGTGCGTTAGGGAATTTAAGATTTTCTTTAAGCGGCGTCTATTTTGCGGCTAGGATACGGCGGGCGTCTGCCCCGAACGTCGCGAGTGCGTGGCATGTTCATTAGGCAATTTCGCTACCTTGTCGCCGTCGCGGAAGAACGCCACTTCGGGCGCGCAGCGCAACGCTGCAATGTGACCCAGCCAAGCCTATCCAGCGGCATCAAACAGCTCGAACTCGAACTTGGCGTGCCGATTTTTCTACGCGGACGCGGCCAACGCTTTCATGGCTTGACCGCGGAAGGCGAGCGTGTAGCGGCGTGGTCGCGCGCGGTGCTGGCCTATTGCGACGCCATGCGCAAGGAAGTCGCGCTGATGCAGAACGACCTTACCGGTCATCTGCGCGTCGGCGCCATGCCTTCGATGTCGCCGGTTTTGCCGTTTCTGATCGAAACGGTGCGCAAGAAATATCCCGGCGTGCGCGTGGATGTGCAGTTCATCGGCAATGAAGCGATGAAACTCGGGCTCAACAATTTCTCGCTCGACGTCGCGCTGACCTATCTCGATAAGGCCGATCTGGGCCGCAAGAACACGCTGCCGATCTATACCGAGCAGTTAAGTCTCTTGGTTCCCGACCGGGACGAATTCCGCGGCCGCGCCAAGATCAGCTGGCGGGAGGCGGCGCAGCTGCCGTTGGCGATGCTGCGTCCCTCGATGCACGAGCGTCGGTTCGTCGATCAAGTTTTCAAAAGCGCGGGCTGCTCGCCGGTGGCGAAAGTCGAATCCGAATCCATCTTGCATCTGATGTTCCAGGTGCAGTTCACCGAATTGTGCACGATTATTCCCTCGCATTTCGTTCATGCGCCCGGCCTGCACCGCGGCACGCGCGCGCTTGCCCTGGTCGATCCGGTCGTCACGCAGGAGGTTGGGTTATTCTGGGCGGAAGGCGAAATCGTCCTGCCGATGGCCAATGCTTTCGTCTCGATCGTGCAAAAGCTCAGTAAATCGGGCGACATTCGCCGACGCCTGGAGGGCGATCATCAAATCGCCACCGACGCGCCGACCGGCCGGGGCAAGCGGCTCGAACACGCCTAAAGGACTTTCAGGATTATCGCCAATCAGGCCGCGGCCATTTTCAAGAGTGTCGCTGCCGCGCGGACAGCATCGCCTCGCGCGAGTAGTTTGCTGCCACTCACGATGGCGCGGGGCGGCTTCGCTAATGCGGGGTTCGCCGCACCGCCGGTATAAAAATACGGTTCTGGGTTCTCGGTGTCGCCCGGTGAAAAGCCAAGCGGGATAGAGGAGGCGCCAGAAAGCGGGGCGAGCACGAGATCGAGCGTCTGCGGCAGGCAAATGACCTCAGCCTTGGCCAGGCTGCGAGCACGCGCGGCCGCCTCGAGCACGGCCGCGGCTTTGCCAAACCAGTCGGTGAGCTGGATGAGGCCTTTTCGGCAGTCCTGCGGCGCATAATCTTCGGCATCGCCGGTCAACAGGCCCGGGATCGTATAGGGCAATTTTTTGGAGAATTTCTCGCGATCGATGCCGCGATGCAGGAGCTCGACCAGAATCCAGGCTTCGGCTTCCGCTGGCGAGCGCTCCTGCGGATCGAAAACGTGAGGCACCGCTTTACCGTTATGGAGAAATTGTAAGTGCAGATCGGGCAGGCACATTTCGAGCGCCACGCCGTCGGCAAATTGGCGGGTCACGAACGCGGCATCCGCCACCCGAAACTCGAGATCGGTGCGCCGCTCGGGAACGCCGCTCGTTACATAGCTATGCGCGACGCGCGCCGGCCACTGGACCAGATTGATCGCTTCGCTGCGGGCGCGCGCGAGTTTGGTAAGGTCATCGCCAACGGTCACGCCGGAAACCCCATTCCGATCAGGAGAATTTGTCATAGCGGATGTCTTTGATTGGGATCCCGCCGACGACCAGCGAGCGGATCGTGCTGTCAACCATGACTGGCGGACCCGCGACATAGGCGATTACATTGCGGTCTCGTTCCGCCATGCCCTTGGCGGCGGCTTCATGGACCATGCCGCTGGCGAGCTTGAGGATTGGAAATTGAGCATGCAACTTTGCGCCGATCGTTTCGTCGGACAAAGCAACGGTCACATCGAGATTGCCGTGCGAAGCTGCGGCATAGCGCGATAACTGTTCGAGATAGAATGCATCGGCGAGCGTGCGCACGCCGAAGAACAGCGCACCCTTATGGTTGCGAAAGTAATCGGCCTGCGTCGCGCATTCCAGAATCGACATCATGCCGGCAATTCCGGAGCCGCCGGCAATGCAGACAAAATTGCGATTTTCCTTCGGACGAAACACCGCGCGGCCCAGCGGGCCGAAGACCTCGATCTCCGCCTCGCCTGAAAATTTATCGAACAGCCAGTCGCCAAAGCGGCCGCCCGGCTTGCGTTTGACGACGAGCGCGAGCCGTTCGACGTCGTTTGCGAAATTGACCATGGAATAGGCGCGACCGCCGGCGATGCCTGCGGCGTCAAGCACCACGAATTGTCCGGCTTGAAAACTCATGGGGCTCGTCAGGTGCAGATCAAAGTGCATAACGTCCCTGGTCAGCGGCCGCAGCCCACGGATAATGCCCCGGCGCATTGCCGGGCACGCATTGTCCGAAACGACGAGTTCGGAAGGCACTCGCAGCAGGCAATCCGAGCGCGCCCTGGTTTGACACATGAGAACATCGCCCTTGTCGGGCTTGAGCCGCGCGCCGCCGGGCGCGTCCTTCCAACGCACATCGACATCGCCAGCCGTCACCCGCGCACGACACGTTCCGCAGGTGCCGGTCGCGCATTCGAACGGCAAATTGATGCCTTGCCGCAGGCCGGCATAGAGAATGGATTCGCGCTCGCCGCAGTCGAAGGTGATCTCGCCATTCTTGTTCTGGACGGTAATTTTCATGTCGCGTTCAAGCCGCCTTCATGCGTACTCATTGGCGCAAGAGACAAACATCGGCGGCCAAGGTTCGAGGGCTCATTGAAGACGGTTATTTGAAAAAATCGTCGTCGGCCGAATCGCCGGCCACGTCGTCGAAGTCATAGGTCAATTCGCCGTCGATGTTTGCGAGCAACGCTCCATTCTCGTGTTTGACCTCGTAAGTCTTGAGCGGCCGTTCTGTCTCGCCTTGCATTTCCAGCGTCCGCAGATCCCAAGCCCACAGATGCTTGGTGCAGGTCAAAATGCAGCGGGACACCACGCCCGATTCTGCCAGCGGCTCTTCCATATGCGGACAGATCGGCGGTATGGCGCGAAATCCCTCGCTATAATTGACCACCACGAGCGCAATGCCATCGACCTCGAATTTCTTGACCGAGTTCTCGGGGACCTCGGCGGCCCCGCATATGCGCTTCCAGGTCATTGCTGATACGTCATCGCTGATCGATCATTGCTGATAGGTCATTGCTGATCGGTTACTGCCGATCGGTTCGGCGTCCCGCACGCAACGCTTTCAAATCGGCCAATGCGATCCTTTGTCGAGCCGCCGGTTCTCGATCCGTACTTCGCGGCTAACAAATTTCGCCTTGTTGTTCTCGATCCTGAACGCGTCGAGATATTTCCCGACCAGAAACAGCCGGCTCTCGCCGGCGTCGATGTGCGAATTGATGCCATCCAAAAGGTTCTGATAGACGATCACCGAGCTTACCGCTTTGGCGGAATGCGCCTGCTCATCGACATCGACGGTATAGACTGAGGTGTGGCGGGTCAGCGGTGAGTGGTCGGTGTTGTGCTTGGGCAACAGCTTGACCAGACTTGCCAGACCCTCGCGGTCCAGCGCCAAGTAGGTCACGTCCTTATTGATTTCGGGACTAAAGGCGCGAATGGCATATTGAAAACCATCATCGCAGTGTGCCAGCCACTCATTCCAGTCCTGTCGATCGAGCAGGATGGTGGAACGATAGATCGTGTCACG
>DASZCJ010000174.1:0-5030 GCA_035943155.1 Xanthobacteraceae bacterium
AAGCTCTTCTTCAATTTGCGCAAGGCGAAGAGCCGGATTTCCGCGCTCGACGAGGGCGATATGCGCCCCGATCAGGTCAAGCTCATCGCCAAGCGGCTCGGCGTGACCGAGCAAGACGTCATCGACATGAACCGCCGGCTCGGCGGCGACGCCTCGCTCAACGCGCCGATCCGCGAAGAAGGCGATTCCGGCGAATGGATGGATTGGCTGGTCGACGAAAGCGCCAGCCAGGAGAGCCGGCTTGCCGAAAGCGAGCAGTCGGATAACCGGCACAAGGCGCTCGGCGAAGCGCTGACGGTGCTGAACGATCGCGAACGCCGGATCTTCGAAGCGCGCCGGCTGGCCGACGAGCCGATCACGCTCGAGGAGCTGGCAGACGAGTTCGGCGTGTCGCGCGAACGCGTGCGCCAGATCGAAGTGCGGGCGTTCGAGAAGGTCCAGAAGGCGGTGAAGAACAACATCGCCCATATGGAAAATCGGCAAGCACCGGTCGCCGCCGCTGCCGCGCATTAAGCCGCGCGCGTATTTTCACTCCTCCCCCTTTTAGGGGGAGGAGAAATTTCAACGATGCGCGCTATTTGCCTAAGAGTTTGCGCAGCGCCGCGTTGATACGGTCCTGCCAGCCCGGACCGTCCGCCTGAAAGTGCTCGAGCACATCGCGGTCGATGCGGAGCGTCACGGTTTCCTTCCCGGTGGGTAACGGGGCGGGCGCGGTGGGTGGACCCTCGACCGGCTTGGTCGTCACCGCCTTGAACGCTTTCTCCGCCGCAGCGCGCGCATCGGGCTCGCGCCGTGTTCTAGGCGTGTCTCGCCAACCCTCGCGCGGCCGATCTCTCGAATCGTCTCTGCCCATTGCTTGATAATGACGCGGCGTCCGGCGCGATGCAAAGGCAAGTGCTCAACCTAGCGTGGGAACGCTCCAAAGTAGCTTGCAGTTGCAGGATTCAACTAAGGCAAGCCTGCCACTAACCCGCCGTCGCATCATTGATCGCGCGCAGCAACGTCAGCAGCGCCCGGTTGAGCGGCATCGCAATGCCGTGCCGTTCGCCGGCGGCGACGATCGCGCCCGTAAGGGCCTCGACTTCGAGTTGCCGCCCTGCGAGGCGATCGAAATACATCGAGGTGCCGAGCTCGCCGGAAAAATCAAACAGCGTTGCAATCGTGCGCGCGGTTTCGTCTTCGGCAAGCCGCGCACCAGCGGCGCGCGCCGCCGCAATCGCTTCGTCGAGAATTCCGCGGCACAATTCCTGCACATCGGGGCGGCGTAGTACTGCCTGTCGCTGCATGGTCAGCGCGGTGATCGGATTGGCAACCGCGTTGATGAGAAGCTTGCGCCAGGCCAGCGTGGCGAAGTCGTCGCTGCGGATGATTCGAAGCGGCGTGCCCTCGAACAGATCGACGAAAGCGCGGCCCGCCTCGTCATCGGCGACGACAGCGTCGTATGCGCCGGCATGGCGAAGCCGCACACGGTCGGGCGCAAGCCGCTCGCCATTGTAATAGACCAGCACCGGCACGATGGTCGCGCCGCCGGCGAACGGCGCGACGCGCGCTACATGATCGATGCCATTCTGCATCACTGCGACGCGGGTCGCCGGCGCGCACAGCCGCGCCAGCCACGACGCCGCAGCCGCGGTCTGATGTGTCTTGGTGCAGAGCAGCACCCAATCGACCGGCTTCGCGTGCGCCGGATCGGTCAAGACGGGAAGCGGCAGGTCGACCGTTCCTTCCGCGCGTTCAAGCGTAAACTGCGTGATCGGCTGGCGCGCGCAGGCCAAAATTTCGTGGCGGCCAGCGGCAGCGAGGCTGCCGGCCGCGCCGCCGCCGACGCCGCCCAGCCCAATTACCGCAATGCTCAACCGGCGCTTTTGCGCCCCCGACGCCGTCGTCATGGCGTCATTGATCGAGGCAACCAAAGAAAGTCAATGTCGCGCGCTGCGCGGCAAGCCGAAGCCCCGGTCCGACAGGACCGGGGCTTAAACACACTACGTATTGACGGTTTATACGTGTCGAAGGTTATCGACTCACGACCTACCAGCCACCCGATTTCCTTCGCGCCGCGGCGGTGCCGCTATAGGGCTCACCGTAAGTGTCGCCGCCGCCCGGCGAGTTCGGTCCGTAATTAGGCTGGCTCTGCGCGAAGCTCGGCATCGGCGTCAAATTGACTGTCGCCCCAACGCTGGCCACAAGAGCCACGGCGATTATGATTTTTGTTACGCTCATCGTGTCGATTCTTCGTTATGGCCTCGCCCCGGCCCGCTGCTTCTGTAATACAGCCAATTGCTAGCGGTACCGTACGCCCCATCCCAGTACAAGCTCGGCGGTGGCGCGTACGGTCCCGGGCCATAGGCGTAAACTCCCGGGAAAGTGCCGACGCTGTCGTAAACTCCCAAACCATAGCCGTATGTGTTGCCGTAATAGACGTAACCTTGCGCGCTAGCCGCGGTCGTTGCGGCGATTAGGACGCCCGCAACCAAAACAAGTTTCTTCATGGTTGCACCTCTCGTTTCATGCTCTGGGGCAACGATCGGCGCGACAATCGGTTCGCTCCCAAGGGTTTTTGCTCAGCGAATTTTTCCAGCGCGAAAAAAGCATGCAGGTCATCCGCTTGCAGGATGGAACCTGTTTTAAAAAAGGGAACAGTTATCAAATCGCCGCCAGCGCGTGGCCGCTCAAGGCGTAAAACAAAATACCAGCCGCAATCACCAGCGCCATCACCAGCAATGGCGTCAGCAATTCGCGTCGTTTCGCCGATCGATTTCGTACTGGCTGGTCCGCTCGCTCGTCAATAGCCGCACCTGAACTGCTACACCCTGAACGCCGCACCTGAAATCATCGCGCACTAATCGCGCTTGGTGCGTGAGCTTAACGACTGATTTGCGGTCAGCGTTCCGGAATAGCCATGCAACGCATTGCCGCGGGGATTGCCGCGGCAATGCCGTTGTTAGTTATGTGCGAGCGCCCGTTCCTTACCAAGACCGATAGGTGTGGCAGGCATAATTGCCGACTACGAATTCGCGATAGCACTTGGTAATGGTACCGCGACCGCGGCGCTCGGCATATTGCGCGCGCTCAACGTTTGATGCAGCCATCGCGGCCTGTTGGATCGCTTCGGGAGCAACCGGAAGTGCAGCCGCGCTTTGACAGGCGATCACTCCAAGGCCGGCTGCGAGGCTCAAGGCAGTCAGCGTCGTTCGCATCGTTTTCCTCCAGTGTTGCTTTCAATGTACTTGCCGAAAAACAAAGTACGCTTGTTGCGGGCGGCTCGACAATCCGTCGCGTGCCGTCGCCCACTGTTATTTATTCAGGCTTATTTAGTTACGCTTGTTTATTTAAGCTTGGCGAAGGCCTCAAGCCCCAGCGGCAATATTGCGCCGAACCAGGCCGCGTGCGCGGTGTGATCAGTCAAATCGTCGCCAGTCTCGGGATGCAGCAGCACGACCAAATCATCGCGATTGAGCATGAGCCACGGCACGAAAGCGGCCAGCATGTCAGCCGGGAAGGCGATCTGAAACATCGATTGGGGATGCGGGCCGACCAGTTCGTCATGCCAGCGGCCAAGTTTGGCTTGCGGAAAGTCGGCCGCGACCCGTTCGCGTAGACGTTCGGCGCGGGCGCGGCTTTTCGCCGGATCGTAATAGATGTGGGCGTGAAACTGGGTGACTAACGAATGGCTCATAGTTTGGTCTTTGCGGATCTAAGGATGCGGGTTGCGAAGCGAAACATCAGGTCGCCCGGGGTTGCGGATCGAAGACGCGGCGATGCGGGAAAAGATTGGCGAGAATGACCGCCAGGATCCCGGTAAGAATAATGCCGTCGAAGGTCCCGGCGCCGCCGATGGACGCCACCGGCGCACCAAGCCCACTCACTTTGTCGAGGTTGGTCAAATCGGCGCCAATCAGCGTACCAAGCGCGCCGCCAATATAAGCCAGCGGGGCGGCGTCTTGGCGCGACAATAACAGCGCGACTGCGGCAGTGGTCGCGACCGGCACGAAGACCGGCACCGCGATACCAAGCCCCGGCACCGGATTAGCCAGCCAGTGCAGCACCAGCGCCACGATTGCGGTCGCGATCGCACCTTTGATCCACAAATGCCGGGTGACGAGCAGATAGAACGACAAGAAGGTTGGGATGACTGCTCCGCCGACATTGACGGCGATCACCGTGCCGCGCCAATGCGTGACCACGGGCACCGTGTACTGCATGCCAAAGAAATCGATCAGGCGGTCGGACACGACCGGTTCCGGCGGCAGTTGGACAATCGGAATGTTGAAAAAGCTGCCGACCAGCGACGCGAACAGCAAAAAAAGCGCCGCCGCCGGACTGATGCCGAGGCTGATATAGGCGTAACGCAGCGATTGCAGGATCAGAACGCCAATGAATAACCCAACCAAAATCGCGAAGAAGCCCGGCGCCAACGGCAGGTAATGATATTGGCTCATCTCCATTGCGCGTGTCCTTTAGGCGGTTCTTTAGGCATGTCCTTTAGAGATGGCTCCGCGTTCGCGATTTGTCGCTCGCATTAGGCATTAACCCATGGATGAAATCGCCGGGCTTGGACAACTTAGATAAGGTTAGCCGCCTTGCTAGTCCAACGCGCGCACCTATAATGCGGCGCTTCCTTCGCGCAGGGATATTTTTTGCTGTGGCGCCCGTGGAAGCAAAATCCGGAGCTAAATCCGTTGCCATCATTATGGGCAGCCAGTCCGACTGGCAGACGATGAGGCATGCCGCCGAGACGCTCGAGGCGCTGCAAATCGGCTATGAAAAGCGCATTGTCTCCGCGCACCGCACGCCGGAGCGGCTTTACGCTTTCGCCAAAGGCGCCAAGGCGCAAGGTTTTAAAGTGATCATTGCTGGCGCCGGCGGCGCCGCGCACCTGCCGGGGATGACCGCTTCGCTGACCAGCCTGCCGGTACTCGGGGTGCCAGTCGAATCCAAAGCGCTGTCGGGTCGGGATTCACTGTACTCGATCGTGCAGATGCCTCCGGGCGTGCCGGTCGGCACGCTGGCGATCGGCCAGGCGGGGGCGA
>DASZCJ010000175.1:0-7156 GCA_035943155.1 Xanthobacteraceae bacterium
CTTCGACCGCAGGTCGAGCGCATCCTTCATCTCATCGAACGAGGGGGGAACGCCGGCTTCCTTCAGGCGCTCATGGATAAAGCGCAACAGCTCGGCTTGCTTGCGGGTCAGCATCAGCGCGTCCTCTTTTGAGCCGCAAGAGCTGTGTCCAGAGCTTGCGGTCGAAACAAATCATGAACAGACACTATCTGTTCGATATGTGTTCCGCAACCATTTAATTTGAGGTGAAGAATTGGCGCGCCGCGCCAAACCGCTGCTTAACGCTCGAACTTAACGATCGCGCAGCGGCTGCCCGCGCCCGCTGCCGGTGCATAAGGCTCTCGAATAACGAGGCAATCGGCCTTGGCGAGCGGCGCCATCATCGAACTGTCCTGAACCGGGAAGGGCATCGCGACGAGGCCATCCGGACTTTGCCGTAACGTGGCGCGCACATAATCGGCGCGTTCGTCGTTCGCTGGCAGGTCGCAACCGAGCACGGCCGATTCGGTCGGCACGGTCAGATCGTCGCGCCCGCACATGCGCCGGATCAGCGGCACCAGAAACAGAAAGGCGCAGACGTAAGCCGAAACTGGATTGCCGGGCAGGCCGAGCACGTGCATGCCGCCGAGCCGGCCGTGTAGCCGCCCATGCATCAGCGGACGACCGGGCCGCATCGCAACCTTCCAGAACGACAGATCCATGCCTTCGGCGGCGAAGGCTTTGTGAACGAGATCGTATTCGCCGACCGATGCGCCGCCCGTGGTGACGAGAATATCCGCCGCGAGGTCGCGCGCTTGGCGAATGGCGGCGATAGTCGGGTCGAGCCGATCGGCCACTAAGCCAAGATCGGTGACGAGTCCGCCTTGCCGGCGCGACAGCGCGGAGAGCGCAAAGCCGTTCGAATAGACAATTTGGCCTGGCCCCGGCTCGCGGCCGGGCGGCACCAATTCATCGCCGGTGGCAAACAGCGCCACTTTTGGCCGGCGATGCACCGGCACCAAGGGATGGTTCATCCCGGCAAGCAGCGCGAGATCGCGCTCGCTCAACCGATGCCCTTTGGCGAACAGGGCATCGCCGCGGCGGAAGTCGAGGCCTTGCGAGCGAACATGGCGGCCTTTGCTTGCTGGCTTTGACACGGCGACGGTGTCACCCTCGCGCTCGGTTATTTCCTGGACAACGACGGTGTCGGCGCCGGCGGGCATCACGCCGCCGGTGAAAATGCGCGCCGCCTCGCCCGCGCCAACCGTAGCCGTGAACGGCCGGCCGGCTGCGACTTCGCCGATCACCCGCAGCCGCACCGGCGCACGCGCGACATCCGCTGCGCGCACCGCGTAACCGTCCATCGCCGACAGATCGGCCGGCGGTTGAGTCCGCAACGCTTTGAGCTCGGCAGCGAGCACGCGCCCCAGTGCGTCGTCGAGCGGCACCGTCTCCGGCGGCAGCGGCGCGGCATGCGCCAACACCTGATCAAGCGCCTCGGCCACCGAAATCAGCGCCACCGCATCACTCCCGCAAGCGATAATGGCCGGAGCGGCCGCCGCTCTTTTCGATGAGCCGGATGCCCTCGATGCGCATGCCGCGTTCGACCGCTTTCACCATGTCATAGATGGTGAGACAGGCGACCGATACTGCGGTTAGCGCCTCCATCTCGACGCCGGTCTTGCCCGCGACCTTGACGCGCGCCCGCGCCACAATCCCCGGTAGACTGGCGTCGGGCGTGAGTTCGATTTCGATTTGCGAGATCGGTAACGGATGGCAGAGCGGGATAAGTTCATGGGTACGCTTGGCCGCCTGGATGCCGGCGATCCGCGCGGCGCCCAACACGTCGCCCTTTTTGGCGTTGCCCTTGCGCACGATCGCCAGCGTCTTTGGCGCCATGATGACGCGGCCCTCAGCGATGGCGATGCGCTCGGTTGCGGGCTTGGCCGAGACGTCGACCATGCGGGCTTCGCCGCGGCCACTGAGATGACTGAGCTTGTTGGTCCGCCGCGGCACGCTCTTCACCGCATCAGCTCACTGGGCAAGCGCAGCGCGGCGCGCCAGCAGCGCACGCGTCGCCGCCGCCACATCGGTCTGCCGCATCAGGCTTTCGCCAACGAGAAAAGCGCCGATCCCGATCTTGGCGAGATGCGCCAGATCGCTCGGCGTGAATATTCCGCTTTCACCAATAACGATACGATCCGGTGGAATCAGTCGCGCCAGCCGCTCGCTGGTGGCGAGCGTGGTCTGAAACGTCTTGAGATCGCGATTATTGATGCCGATGAGCTTGGATTTGAGTCGCAGCGCGCGTTCGAGCTCGGCTTCGTCGTGAATTTCGACAAGGACATCCATGCCGAGCGCCAGCGCGGCCGTTTCAAGCTCGGCGGCGCAGGAATCATCCACCGCCGTCATGATGATCAGAATGCAATCGGCGCTATAAGCGCGCGCTTCCGTCACCTGGTAGGGCTCGTACATAAAGTCTTTGCGCAATACCGGCAGCGCACAGGCCGCGCGCGCTTGGCGCAGATGATCGAGCGCGCCGGCAAAGGACGGCGTGTCGGTCAGCACCGAAAGGCACGTCGCGCCGCCGGCCGCATAGGCTCCCGCTAAAGCGGCAGGGTCGAAGTCGTCGCGGATCAGTCCCCGCGACGGGCTTGCCTTTTTGATCTCGGCGACGAGCGCATAAGCGCCGGCCGCGAGCCGCCGCGCGATGGCTTCCCTAAAACCGCGCGGCGCATCGGCCGCCTTGGCCTCGCGCTCGATTGTCGCAAGAGGGCGCGCGCGCTTGGCAGCGGCGATTTCCTCGCGCTTATAGGCGGCGATCTTTTGCAAAATGTCAGCCATCGTTCGAAACCACGATAAGACGGTCCAGCCGGCCTTCGGCTTCGCCGGAATCGACCGAATGGTTGGCAAGAGCAAAGCCCGCCTTGAGATCCTTCGCCTTGCCGGCAACGACGAGCGCGGCGGCGGCGTTCAACAGCGCCACGTCACGCAACGGCGTCTTCTTGCCTTCCAGCACGTCTTCCACGGCTTTGGCGTTTTCGGCGGCATCGCCACCGCGCAAGGCGTCCGGTTTGACCTTAGGCAAGCCGACGTCGTCCGACGAAATCTCGAAATTGCGAATGACGCCGTTTTCCAGTGCCGTGACGCTGGTCGGGCCGGAGGTGGTGATCTCGTCGAGCCCGTCGGAGCCGTGCACGACCCAAACACATTCGGCGCCGAGATTTTTGAGCACCAGCGCCAACGGCTCGGTCCAGTGCTTCGAGAATACGCCGATCATCTGGCGGCGCACGCCGGCCGGATTGGACAGCGGGCCAAGCAGGTTGAAGATCGTGCGGGTTCCGAGCTCGACACGCGTCGCCGCGACATTCTTCATTGCCGGATGATGCGCCGGTGCGAACATAAATCCTATGCCGGCTTCGCGGATGCACAGCCCGATCTGCTCGGGGCTAAGTTCGATATTGACGCCAAGCGCGGCGAGCACATCGGCGGCCCCGGAACGCGACGACAAGGCGCGATTGCCGTGCTTGGCGACCGGGACGCCGGCGCCGGCAACGATGAGCGCCGCGCAGGTGGAAATATTGAAGGAGCCCGAGGCGTCGCCGCCGGTGCCGACGACGTCGATCGCATTCGGCGGCGCGTTGACCTGCAGCATCTTCGCCCGCATGACGCTGACCGCGCCGGTAATCTCTTCGACGCTTTCGCCGCGCACGCGCAGCGCCATCAGGAGCCCGCCCATTTGCGACGGCGTCGCCTCGCCCGACATCATCTGCTCGAAGGCGGCGGCGGCTTCCTCACGTGTGAGCGCGGCGCCGGTTGCGACTTTGGCGATCAGCGACCGAAATTCGATGCTCACGGCGCGGTCCTCGAATGAGCCGCGCCGGCATTTTGGGGACGGCGGGCAGGCGCCGCGCCGCGCCGCGCATTCGCGCTGTTCCAAGCTTGCGCGATTTCGAGGAAATTTTTCAGGAGCAAATGACCGTACTCGGACGCGATGCTTTCCGGATGAAACTGCACGCCGTGCACCGGCAACCGGCCATGCGCGACACCCATGACGAGACCATCCCCGGTTTCGGCCGTCACGTTGAGGTCGCGCGGCAGGCTGGCGCGATCGATCACCAGCGAATGATACCGTGTCGCGTTGAACGGCGCATTGATGCCGCGAAAAACGCCGGCGCCGCGATGCTTGATTTCCGACAACTTGCCATGAACCGGTACCGGCGCCCGCACGACCTTGCCGCCGAATGCTTGGCCGATCGCCTGATGGCCGAGACAGACGCCGAGGATCGGGAAGCGCGGCGATGCCGTCGCAATCAGATCAAGGCAAATGCCGGCCTCGTTCGGCGTGCAGGGGCCTGGTGACAACACGATGGCGTCGGGTTCGGCCGCGATGACGGCCGCGCTCGTGACCTTGTCGTTGCGATGCACGTCGACCTCGGCCCCAAGCTCACCGAAATAGTGCACGAGGTTGAAGGCAAAACTGTCGTAATTATCGATGAGAACGATCATGAACGCTTGTTACCTCGCGGCTTTTAGACACGCGCCGCAATAGCTGGTCAAGCCGCGCTGGTTAACCTTGTCACTCGGGACCAGCGCCCGATAATTTGGCCATCGCGATCCATTTCGGCAGTTCGGCGACGAGGAAGTCGGCGTAATCGGCCGGCGTGCCAAACATCGCCTGCGCTTCGAGCGTCTTGAGCCTGGCCTGGGTCGATGGCGCTGCGAGCGCGGCATTGGTCGCGCGGTTGAGCTTGTCGACGATTCCCTTCGGCGTGCCGGCCGGCGCGACGATGCCGGTCCAGGAAGTGGCGATGAAACCCGGCACGCCATTTTCCGCCATTGTCGGCACGTCGGGAAGATCGGCGAGCCGTTTCGGTGAAGGCGTTCCGAGCGGCCGCAGCGCGCTGCCGTGCAGATGCGGCAGCAGAATCGAGCTCGTCTCGATCGCGACATCGACCTGTCCGCCCATCAGATCGGTCAGCACATTGGCGCCGCCGCGATAGGTGATAAGAACGACATCGATATTGGTGAGGTGCTTAAACCATGCCGCCAGCATCTGCGGCGGCGCGCCGTTGGGGACGCCGAAATTGAGCTTGCCCGGATGCGCCTTGGCATAAGCGATCAGTTCGCCGACGCTGCCGACCGGCGCCTTCGGGCCCGCTACCATGACGTAAGGCACCTCGGCGACCATGGAGACCGGCACGAAGCTTTTCGGATCGTACTCGACGTCGCGATAAAGCGTTGGCCCGATGGCAAGCGTCGCCGCGCTGCCGAGAAGGAGCGTGTAGCCGTCCGGCTCCGCGGTCGCGGCGATCTTGCCGGCGAGTGTCGAGCCGGCGCCAGGCCGGTTGTCGACATAGATTTGCTGGCCAAGCACATCTGAAACCGCTTGGCTGATCAGCCGGCCCATGACATCGGTCGGACCGCCCGGCGGGAACGGCACGATCAGCCGGATGGGACGGGCCGGATACGCCTCTTCGGCGGCAGTGCCTGGCGCGGTTGGCACGCTTAGGGCGCATGCCAAAGCCGCGATTGCGGCAAGCACGGAAAGTCGCGCTGCCGCCAAGCAATTGCTCACGACCAACTACTCACGACCCTACTCACAACTATGTCCCACCATCGCAAACTTGTCTCATCGCGGACTGGCCCTCCGATGATGCGCCAAACATGGATGCCGCGAAAGATAGTCTAAACAACCGCCCCATCGCTCGCGCGATGGGGTGGGGACGATAACGATCGGCCTCAAACTAAACCGTGTACTTATAAATGCCGTGGGGGCGTTGTCCGCTTTTGGGGGAATAGCGGACATCGTGATTTGACCGCGTCACGTCCGGTCGTGACCCATAAGCGACATCAGAGCCGCGCAAGGTGACAGGCCAACTCATGCGCCACAGCACAGACGCATGGTTGATTGTGATAACCTGCGATCAGCTACAGCGTCACCTTCAACCCAAGGGCGGCAAATGAGGCGACGTCAATTTATAACCCTTGTTGGGAGTGCGGCGGCCGTATGGTCGTATTCGGCACGAGCGCAACAGCGAATGAGACGCATAGGCGTGCTCATGGCGCATCTTGAGAGCGACCCAGAATTTCAGGACTATTTGGGAGCATTCCGAGAAGGTCTTCAGAAGCTTGGGTGGACCGAGGGTCGCAACATCCAAATTGATGTCCGCTGGGGAGCGCTCGACGACGCGGAAGGAAGGCAACAATCGGCGAAGGAACTTGTCGCCCTTCGGCCTGATCTCATCGTTACGCAAAACACGCCCCCAACTGCAGCAATGCTCCAGCAAACGGGTGCGATCCCTGTCGTTTTCGTGATCGTTGCTGATCCGGTTGGCAGCGCCTTTGTCCAAAGCCTGCCCCATCCGGGTGGAAATGCGACCGGCTTCACGATTATGGAGCCGACGATTGTGAGCAAGTGGTTAGAGCTATTGAAAGAGATTGCGCCGCACGTCACCCGTGCAGCAATTTTGTTCAACCCGGCGACGACTCCTTATGCGAACATATACGTAACCCCATTTAAGACTGCCGCTCCCTCCTTTGGACTAGAGGCGACCACCGCAATTGTTCACGATAAAGTCGAGCTCGAAACAGCTATTGCAGCACAGGCACGCGACTCAAGCGGTGGCCTGATTGTGATGCCGGATGGTTTTTTGAATGTTCATCGCGCAGACCTCGTTTCGCTGGCGGCTAGCCATCGTATACCTGCCGTTTATCCGTGGCGTTTCTTCACTGAGCAGGGCGGTCTCCTGTCCTACGGAAGCGAGATGCGGGATGAGTTTAGACTTGCCGCGGAATATGCGGATCGCATTCTCAAGGGGGAGAAGCCGGCTGACCTGCCCGTGCAGGCACCGACAAAATACGAGCTCGTCATAAATCTCAGGACCGCCAAGACACTCGGTCTCAACGTCTCTCAGCAGTTCCAGCTGCTTGCCGACAAGGTGATCGAGTGAGACGGCGCGAGTTCATCACGCTTATCGGCGGCGCGGCGGTAGCTTGGCCGCTCGCGGCGCGTGCGCAGCAGTCTTCGCCGCCGGTCATTGGTATACTTAATGACTCGAGCTCCGATTGCGTGGGCGCATTTCGTCAGGGCTTGAAGGAGGGCGGCCTTATAGAAGGTCGTGATGTTACGACCGATTTGCGATCAACGGAACAATACCCTGAACTGCGACCGCTCGCCGATCAGTTGGTGCAGCGT
>DASZCJ010000176.1:0-1660 GCA_035943155.1 Xanthobacteraceae bacterium
GAATCGCTCAGATCGCAATGGACCGTGACGACGCGGCAGGACATCAGCAATCCGGCAGACCTCAAAGGTAAAACGCTGGGCTTGGGCCGACCTGGCGGCGCCGATTACGACGAGGCGCAAGCGGTTCTTCATCGTTTCTACCAGATGGATTCCGGCAGGGATTACAAGGTGATCTCGTTCCAAGGCGAGCCCGAGCGCATCGCCGCCATGGTCAACAACGACATTCAGGGCGCGTCGCTATCCATCCCCCATGCCGTGGTCGCCGAGAAGGCCGGCCTGAAAATATTGCTGCGCACCGGTGATTATATCCCGAGGGCTGGCGGCACGGTCTGGTGCATGCAAAGCCTCGTCGAGCAACATCCGGACACGGCGAAGAAAATCATTCGCGCCATTGCCAAGGCGGTCATGTATTTCCGCACCAACAAAGAAGGCTCGATCAAGGTGATGGAGCATCACATCGGCAGTATCAAATCCGACGAGGAGGCAGCCCTTATCTGGGATCAGCTCCACGATTCATTCGGCGCCGAGGTGCCGCCGGATTTGTTTCGTGAACTGCTGGAATCACGCCGGCTCACCATGATCGCCGCGCGGCAGTGGCCGCAGGACAAACCGCTGCCCGATCCCGAGCAGTTTTTGGTCCGCACATTGCTCGAGTCGACGCTAAAGGAAATGAATTACACACCGGCTATGATCATTCCGCCAGCGAAATCGAATTGAAGCAGCCGTTCGCGCTGCGGCTCATTCACTCGGCGGCGCGCTGCGGCCGCCAGCGGTTCATCCGCTCCTCAACGAGCTTGACCAATCCGGTCATAATCAGCGACAGCGCGGCAAAGATAATCAACCCGGCGAACACGACATCGACATTGAAGCTGCTTGCGGCGCGCACCATGAGCACGCCGAGTCCGTCCTGCGCACCAAAAAATTCAGCGACTACAACGCCGAGAATCGCGCGACCGATTGCAAGGCGCAGTCCGACGACGATAAACGGCAGCGAATTGGGTATGACGACGAGCCGCGCGACGTCCCACTCGTTTGCGCCGAACGATCGCACAACATTGATCAGAAGCTTATCCGCGTTACGCACGCCTTCGTGTGTATTGATCAAGAGCGGAAATAAAGCCCCAAGAAACACGATGGCGACTTTCGACCACAACCCGATGCCGAGCCACAGCATCAGTAAAGGCAAGAAAACCAAGCGCGGGGTCGCGTTGAAAGCGGTGATGAACGGATCGAACATTGCGTTTAGCGTGCTCGATCGGCCGAGCAGGATCCCGAGCGGCAGGCCCGCGGCGATGGCCAAGGCAAGCCCGATTGCGAATGCGGTGGCGCTCACCCCAAGCGGCGCCCAGATCGAACCACTAGTAAACATCTGCCAGAGCGTGGCGAGGATCCGGCTGGGAACGGTGAAGAACAGCCTGGTGCCCAGCTTCATCGGCACGAAATACGGCAGCAATTCCCAAATGATCAGCAGAAGAACGATGACCGCGGTCCCGAGCGCCATCGACTCGGCGCGCTGCTTGAACGCTGACGTCGCGACGCGCGCCGAGCCAACTGCGCCGAGATCGAGATCAAGGGCTTGAGTCTCGGCCATCTTTTATCGTCCGACACGCCACGGGAACGCGGCACGCTCCGCCCAGCGAATGCCTTCGGTCAGCACCAC
>DASZCJ010000177.1:0-9324 GCA_035943155.1 Xanthobacteraceae bacterium
TCCTTGTCCCAGCCCAGCTTTTTGAGCACGCCGAGCGTGAATTCCGGATAGCCGTCCTTGATCTCCGAATCCTTGGAATAGGATCCATCGGCAAGCAGGCTGACTTTGATGCTCGTGCCGTCAGGCTGCTTCTCCTCACGCTCGACGCCAAAGCGGGCGCGGAAACAACCGCCGCCGTCCATCACCGCAAGATTGGTGTTGTAGAGGAGCGGAGTGCCCGGATGCTTGACCTCGGGCGTACCCCAGCACGGCCACGGCAGGCCGTAATAGTCGCCCTTGTTCGGGCCCGACGTGGCGCGCTGCGTGAGCATGTCGAAGTCGGCCTGATGCGCCATGTGCGATTTCAGGCGTTCCGGCGATTGACCGCAGTACCCAGTCGAGAAGCTACCGCGGTTCATCTCCCGCAGAACGTCCTCGGCTACGGGAAGATTGTTCTCCACCTTGATGTTCTTGAACATTTGATCGGCGAAACCGAGCTTCTTGGCCATCAGGTAGATCACTTCGAGATCGTCTTTCGACTCGAAGATTGGTTTTACGATCTGCTCGGCCCATTGCAGCGCGCGGTTCGATGCCACGCGTGACCCGCGGCATTCGAACTGGGTAGCGACCGGCAAGAGGTACATGTTGTCCTTGCGGCCGGCCTGCACAGCGAGCGACGCCCAGGTCGTCGGGTGCGGATCGCCGACGACCAAGAGTTCGAGCGCTTTGAGGCCGTTCAACGATTCCGGGATGCGGGTGATGCTGTTGCTGGCATGGCCCTGGATGAACATCGCTTTCACATTGTCTTTTTGGGCGATTTGATCCTTGGGCAGGAGGACGGCATCGAACCAGCGTGTCAGCGGGATGCCGGGGGTTTCCATCTGCTTCTTTTCATCGAAGCGGCTGACCAAATAATCGTAGTCGACCTCCCAAACTCGCGACCAATGCTTCCAGGCGCCCTCGACCAGGCCGTAATAGAACGGTAGCGTCACGATATCGAGGCCGACGTCGGTCGCTCCTTGCACATTGTCGTGGCCGCGGAAGATATTGGCACCGGTGCCGGGAGCGCCGACATTGCCGGTGAGTAAGAGCAGCATGCAGCTGGCGCGCACATTCGCAGTGCCGACCGTGTGCTGGGTCTGCCCCATGCACCAGATCAGTGTGGATGGCTTGTTCTTGGCGAACATTTCGGCGACGCGCTTGAGCTGTTCGCCGGGAACGCCGGAAACGCGTTCGACTTCCTCCGGCGTCCATTTCTCCATTTCCTTGCGCGCGTCTTCGTAGCCGTAGACGCGCTGTTTGATGAATTCCTTGTCTTCCCAACCATTCTTAATGATGTGCCACATCATCCCATAGAGCACCGGGATGTCGGTGCCGGGCCGCAGGCGGACATATTCCGTCGCGTGCGCCGCGGTACGCGTCAGGCGCGGATCGATCACGATCACGTTTGCCTTTTGCATTTCGGCGCCTTCGAGCAGATGCTGCAACGAGACCGGATGAGCTTCGGCCGGATTGCCGCCCATGATGATCTGGGTCTTGGCGTTGCGGATGTCGGTGTAGCTGTTGGTCATCGCGCCGTAGCCCCAGGTATTGGCTACGCCGGTGACGGTCGTTGAATGGCAGATGCGCGCCTGATGGTCGGTGTTGTTGGTGCCCCAGAAGGCGCCAAACTTGCGGAACAAATAAGAGCCTTCGTTGGTCATTTTGGCCGAACCGAGCCAGTAAACCGAATCCGCGCCCGATTTGCCGCGGACTTCCATCAACTTGTCGCCGATTTCGTTGACGGCTTGGTCCCAGTTGATCCGGGTCCACTGCCCATTGACGAGCTTCATCGGATATTTGAGGCGGCGCTCGCCGCTGACCAGTTCGCGCACTGCGGCGCCCTTGGCGCAATGCGAGCCGCGATTGATCGGCGAATCCCAACTCGGCTCCTGGCCGACCCACACGCCATTCGCGACTTCGGCGGTGACGGTGCAGCCGACCGAACAGTGCGTGCAAACGCCTTTGCGGATTATCGCCCCTGCGGTCAGCGGACCGGCAGCGGCGGCTTCCGCTTTGCGAACGGTCCCAAGCGGCATTGCGCCAAGAGCAGCGAGGCTGCCGGCGCCGATTCCCGAGCGCCGCAAAAAGGCGCGGCGATCGAGCGCGTTGGTATCAGCGACGAGGTTTGCGAGAGAGCCGCGGCGCGCTTGACGATCTGACTTTTTGACGAGCACGGATGCCTCCCTCACTTCGGATATTCATTGACGCGATAGAAAGCTTTCACGTCTTCGGAGTTTGCGTTGTAGCGGGCCTTGCGCTTCGCCTCGTCGCTTTCCGAATCGGCGTGGGCTTCAGCGACAAATGCGACAGGAGCTGCCGCCGCTCCGGCGCCGGCGCCGAGCACGCGAAGAAGATCGCGGCGGTCGATTTTACTTTTGCTGTCCGGTCTCATCGCCAGTCTCCTTTAAGGACGCGTCATCCTTGGCGCTGCGCATCTCGCAACGGCAGCGTGAAAGCCTCGGTTTCGATTCCAATAAATACTCGGCCGACAGTACCGACTTGCCTGTAGAAGTCGGCGCTCTCAGCACGTTCGAGATCACCGAAAAAACGCCCCATCCAGGGCGCCATATGGCTTTCGAATATTGTGCGGCTCGACTCTTCGGCACCCGGCAGGTGACCGTTGGCAAGACCAGCCATGATCTCGCACAAGATCGCGGCGTGGTCCTCCGGCTCGGCGACGCGTTCGGCGCGCGCAATGCCGATGCGCGTGAGGTCTTCACGCAAGCGCGCGAGCGGGCGTTCATGCAGAAAACCAGTTAGGTAGTATGATGCGTATGGGAGAAGCTCGCCGCGGCCGACGCCGATGAAGAGGTCGAAGAATTCGCGCTCTATTGCGGCAGCGTCTGCTTCATTCGCTGCTTGCGCCAACGCGAAGTGAGCTGCCCCGAGCGGCGTTTCGTCGGCTTGCAGTTGACCAATCTGTTTTAAGAGCGCGGTGTCCGGGGCTTCCCGCAGAAGCCGCGCCAATAGCCCGTATTCCTGCGCGCGGGCGCGATTGATGTCGCCGACGTCCTGCTCGACATAAAGATCCGGCCGCAAAATCGCACGCGCAATGCCGCTCGCGCTTTCGACCTGAACAACGCGCTCCGCCGGCACTCTGCCCCAGTTCGAAACGGACGGCTGGGAAATTCCGACGCGGCGCGCAAGCTCGGTGACGCCGCCGACGGCGCGAATAGCCTCCTGAAGTCCCCTATCAGCCATGCTTCACATGGTGGTTGTTGTAAGCCAGCTCGCACCGCTTTCCCCTAGCGCGAACAGGAGATTTTTCGGCGAAGAGGCTATCGCCGTGTCGGAGGCGTGGTCAATAGCCGGAGGCTATATCGCTGGGTGAATGCGGGTCAGGCTTACGACGAGTCACCGCCTTGTTGCGATGCGTCATTTGCCGCTTCTTGCTCTTCGCCACTGTTGGCTTTAGTCGCATCCGCGATTTTGCGCCCGACAGCTTCGAGAGGAGGACTTCCTGAAGGCCCCGCTGTGCCTTCTTCTATAGTTTTGGCTGGCGGGGGATCGGAATTCGTCGTCATAGGCTCGCCAATAATCTTCGATGCCAACTTCGCCACTTCATCTGCGGTGATGGTGCCGAAGCCGGCCATGGCCGACGGATCGTTGAAATCCCATCCGTTCTCGACCAGGCCGACAAAATCCCTGATCGCCGGATCGGAGGTCCAGGCGCGCCGAAGTGCCGCACGGGTTAAATCCGCCGGTACTCCAGGCCGAAGGAAAGCGGTGACGTCGGTGTTCGCGACGATCGAATCAATGGCGGGCAGATCTGCAAGGTCGAAGGTCTCTTCGTTGGCCTCAACCACGCCGTCGGTTTGCGGTGGCTCTGCCAAAGCATCATGCTCAGCCGGGACGTGCTGGTTCGTTGCGTGCTCGTCCTTCGAGCGCTCGCGCTCGGCCAGTTTGCGCTGCGACCATCGTTTTAGAAAATTTTCAGGCTCGGTCATGGTTTGCGAGGATCTGCCGCCGGTGAGCGCCGCGCCAAGGTTTCTGGATGGGCGCGGTCGCGTTGACGCTTGAGGAACGGCTCCTCGACATAATGCTCCGAAACGAATTGCGCGACCAGCGCCTCGACTGCCGCCGGCATAGCAACGGTATCGACGAGATCGTTGCCAAGCGCAGCCCAGGATTCACCCTCTGCGGGATCGACAGTTACAGCCGCTAAGACATAGGGTGGATCGGCGTCGGTTCGTCGTAACGCGACCCACAGCAGCGGCATCTCGACCAGCAGATTTTGCCGGTAATTGCCGGCTTCCGAGCGATAAAGCTCAATATCGGCGGCGCCGACAAAAAAAGTCGCGCGCTCGCCGTCATCCGACAACTTGGTCCAAGGCGGAGTGCCGGGAGCACCGCCCAAGGCAGTGATCGGCCGCCACAGAAAATCGGTCCAAGGTCCGGCGCTCTTGCTGCGCTCGACGACAATACCAACCGCGATGGTTTTAAGCGGCGCAATTGAGCTCAACCCACGGCCTCAATATGTTTTACTGGCAAGCCGGTCACCAGATTCTGCGGCTTCATACGGATCAGACGGTCGCGAGTCATCGCGAGCACGAGATAGATCGGCTCGCCTCTCACATCATCAATCATAAGGCGGACGTCGCGGAAGGTCAGATTGAATAAGCCGACCACGCGTGCCATCGCGTCCCCGTCCAATTCCTCGCCTTTCCACAGCGTATCGGCAATTCGGGTGGCTTCAGCATCGAGACCTACATACCAGCTCACCGGAGCCTCGCGGAGCTCCGTCAGCGGCTCGATTGCCACCTCCAATCCTAACAGGTGGCTTATCCATCGCTCCATCGCTTGCGCGAGCGCTGCAAGACCTTCTCGGCCAGCAGTCAAATCGAGCGCCATGTTGAAGCGATCACTGCGCTGCCAATACGTGGAAGCATTGCTCTCGTTGATCACTTCGATCTCGGACTCAGCCGGCAGCCCGAGCATCGAAACCAACGGCGACACCGGCAGTTGGCTGCCGCCGGCGACTGTCTCCTCATCCGCCGCGATCAGCGAGCCTTCGTGTAGCGTAATGCGCTGCGTCCGAAAGAACAGCTCGCCGGCACGCAACGTGCCGGGCTCGGCGGTCGTATCAAGCGCGTTGCGAAGAATTGCATGGACAAGCTGATTAATGAAGAGAGGTGGTGTTTTACCCACGCCACGACGGATGAGATCGACGTAACTGGCTTCCAGCGTTTTATGCGCCAGGAGATGATCGCGGAAGGCAATCAAAAGCTCCCAATTTTCCCGTGCGTCCGCGTCGGTGATGGTCGCAATTTCGGAGGCCGCGACGAGCCGCCGAGGATCGGCGAGCAGTGAATTATACAAATTGCGTTCGACCGGACAGGCATTCGGTGGCGGGAGCAATTCTGGTCGGGCCAGATAGATTTTTAGGAAATCGTCAGTGACGACATAGCCCCCGCCTTCATCGCGGTCGAGAAAATGATGCCCACAGGAGAGCCAAAAGTCAGTCATTTATGCTCGCGCTCGCCCAATGCTATCAAATCGATTTGCTCGCTTGGTTCATCATCGCTTTCAGTCTCAATGAAGGAGAAGGCGCGCGTGGGCTTTGCGCCCTCTCTGCCGCGAAGTGCGCGAAAGGTTTCGCGCACCGCGTCATTTTCGAAACTGCGGTGGACGGCGATAATACTGTCCTGCGGAATGGTGCAGAGGGATTCGGCGAAAGCAATCTCTTCTTCTGCTGCCGCCCTCGCTGCTTCGATTGTGGGCGCTCCGAAATGCTCAATTAATTGATCGGCGAGCGTGTCGACCAGAGCGGCGCGCTCGGCCTCGGTCGCCTCGACGACCTGAGCCAAGGTTGACCAGCCCAACGACTTTACTCCGAGAAAGCCGCTGCGAAACGCCGCGCGCGCTTTGCCTTCGAGGTTCGCGGGATCTTTGTCCCAGAAGATAAATGCACCCGAAACCGCCCAATCGCCGGCCTCGGCGGGAACATCGAAAACAAATGTATCCGATGCATCAAGACGGATGGTGCGCAGCAGTTTCACACGTGTCCTTTACCGAACAGATCGAGCCATTCAGATTTTTCGAGCCGAGGCAGCAAGGCCCTGTGCTCAGTTTTATCGTTAGCAATGCGGCTTATAAGGTCGCCATTGTCATCGATGTCCCAGTGCTGGCGGTCGTCGCGCGAAAGACGTTCGAAATAGGATTTGCGGACAGCTGTAAAACGGCCTTCCTGCCAATCACTGAGCAGCAGCATCAAATTACGCGCGAAACCCTCGATAATGTTGTTGGCGCTAATTTCGGCAAAACCCTCCTCGTCCAGCGCCGTGAGGTCAGGGGTGAGGCCGGGATCGACGCCCGTGCTGCTTGCGGTCCGGATCATGGCGCCAAACACCAGCCATTCCGGAACGTTACCCGCGCCGGTTTTCGCCGGCCAAGCTAGTCTGCCACCGCCAACCAAAGCCCAATTTACATACAAGGCGTCCGGCCATTCGATATGGATGGCGGTTTCCGGCGGCGCGGCTGCGGCAATCGCGTCAGCCAAGGCGGCCATCCCGGCGTAGAATACGCGGCGCCCTTTGGCGAGCGGCTCGGTCGGTTCGAGCACCACCGCGAATTCGACGAGGTCGAACCTTCCCACATAGACGAGGGTTCCGGCGCCGTGCTGCGGTGCGAGCGTGATGGCGTGCGCAAATGCATCGCCGAATTCGCGTAGCCGCACCGCGTGGTATGGCGGCGGCAATATCAGTTCCGCCGCAATAGTTGCCCGCGTCACCGACGCCATCGATCCTCGCTGTTATTTCGCGGTCTTTTTACATATAACCGCATGGTCATAAAGGTCCCGCAACTCGGGCCGTTTGCCGCGCAAGACTTGAGGAACTGATGGCGATCATGTCTCGCCGCTCGGCCAAATAAGAGGATAAGACGACCTAGTGGGCGAAAATGACTGAACGGCCGCAGAAGATCCTGATCTGCTCCTGCGAGGACACGGTGCCGCTCGACGGCGCCCGCGTCGAGCGGGCATGCCGCGGCGCGGAGGTGCTGCAAGGACGCCAGCTTTGCCGCGCCGAGCTCGATCGCGTTCGCGGCGCGGCGGCCGATGGGCAACCAATCGCGGTTGCCTGTACCCAGGAGGCGCCGCTGTTTAAGGAGACTATCGGCGAGACCGCAATCGCCTTCGTCAATATTCGCGAGACGGCAGGTTGGTCGAAAGACGCCAAAGCCGCCGGGCCGAAAATAGCGGCTTTGATCGCGGCCGCCTGCGAGCCGATGCCGGATCCTCCAGTCGTTAATCTAACAAGTGAAGGCGTCACGCTGCTCTATGGTAAGGACGAGCGCGTGGTCGAGGCCGCCAATCTATTAAAGGATCATCTCGACATCACTGTTCTGGTCACCGACGGCGATAGAGTATCGCCCGCTGGTGTCACGGAATTTCCGCTGCTGAAGGGCGTGGTCAAAGCAGCCACTGGCCATCTTGGAGCTTTCAAACTACGGGTTGATAGCTACGCTGCGCCGGCGCCTTCCTCGCGCGATCGGTTGCAATTCAGCGCGCCGCGCAACGATGTTGAACTGCACTGTGATGTTTTAATCGACCTTTCCGGCGGCGTTCCGCTATTTTCCTCACCCGATCTGCGCGATGGGTATCTGCGCGCCGATCCGGGCGATGCAGCGGCGATGCTGCGGACCGTGCTGAAAGCGCGTGACCTGTCGGGATCGTTCGAGAAGCCGCGCTATATTACATTTACCGAACATCTATGCGCGCATTCGCGCTCGAATATCGTCGGGTGTCATCGTTGCCTCGATCTCTGCCCAACCGGCGCGATCACGCCTAATGGGGATCATGTCGCCATCGACGCGCAGATTTGCGCTGGTTGCGGCCAGTGCGCTGCCGTCTGTCCGACTGGCGCTGCAGCTTATGCCTTGCCGCCTCCCGATGCGTTTTTGCGAAAACTGCGTGTACTGCTCACCGCGTACCGCGAAGCAGGTGGCGCGGAGCCGGTACTATTATTTCATGACGGCGACCACGGCCGCCCCCTTATTGAGGCGCTGGCGCGGCATGGCGACGGGCTGCCGGCTCATGTGTTGCCGGTAGAAGTCAATGAGATCACCCAGATTGGACTGGAGGCACTCGCCGGTGCGTTTGCCTATGGCGCAGCAGCGGTACGTTTTCTGCTGCGCTCCAATCCGCGGCACGATTTGAGCGGGCTGGTCAGAACGATTGCCTTGAATAAGACGATCGTGACCGGGCTCGGTTTTGACGGCGCGCGCATCGACACAATCGAAACCGATGATCCCGACGCGCTGGGCGACAGCCTGCGGGGTATCGCAGCGCTGAACAATCTGGTCAAACCCGCTACTTTCTCGGCCGTCGGTAATAAGCGCGAAGTTCTCCAACTCGCGTTGCGCGAATTGCACGCAGTAGCCCCAACGCCGGTCGACGTGATCAGCCTGCCTGAGGGCGCACCCTTCGGCAAAGTCGAGGTGAATGTCGACGGCTGCACTCTGTGCCTGTCCTGCGTTTCGGCTTGTCCGACCGGCGCGTTGTTAGATGATCCAGAGCGGCCGATGCTGCGTTTCACCGAAGACGCTTGCGTGCAATGTGGATTATGTAAATCGACCTGTCCGGAAAAAGTGATCAGTCTGAAACCGCAGATCGATTTTCGTGCGGCAACGGCATCAAGCCGTGTCATCAAGCAAGAAGATCCGTTCCTCTGCATCCGCTGTGGAGCTCCGTTCGGAGTCAAAAGCTCGGTCGAACGGGTGGCCGCCAAGCTTGAGGACAAGCATTGGATGTACAAGGGTCCAACGCGGCGGATCGACCTCGTGAAAATGTGCGCCGACTGTCGCGTCCAGTTGACGGCTGAGGAGAACTTCGATCCGTTCGGCGCGCCGCAGCGTCCGCGCTTGCGCACTACCGATGACTATTTGCGTGCGCGCCAGGAGGAAGGCGAGAGCTAATTTCTAAATTCCTGCTCTCTGGATTGTGTGGAAAGCTCTAGTTCGTGGTCGAGCGCGCAAGAAAGTCAACGAGCGCCTTACGGTCCGCTTCGACCCCGATGGTCTGTTCCGGCATTTTGGTGCCCGGCGTGTAGTGCGCCGGCCCGATTTCGAACAGCTTCGCAACCGTTTCCTTGGACCAAATAATGTCGAGGGTCTTTAAGGCCGGTGAGAAATTATAGCCCGGAAGCGTCGCGATACGGCGACCGAAAATGTGCCAGAGCGTAGGACCGGCCTTTTGGGCCTCGTCGGCCCTGAGCGTGTGGCACGCGACGCAGGCGCGAAACACTTCAGCACCATGATCGCCGGCATACCGTTTGAGCGGATCTTCCGGCACGCCGACAAGCGCAG
>DASZCJ010000178.1:0-2077 GCA_035943155.1 Xanthobacteraceae bacterium
TCCTTTGGTCCTCCCGATCCGCTGGCGAGCAAGGCGCCCAATTCAACCATCGCCGCGCTGCTGCCCTTGTCGGACGCCTTGCGATAAACGCCGAGCGCTTCCGGCATTTGCCGATTGGCCGCATAGGCGCGGCCCAGCTGATAAAGCGCGCGGCGCGAAGCGCCTGACGCGCGCTGACAGAATTTGAGTGCCGTGGCGATATCGGACGGCGCAATTTCGGCAACGCCTTTGACGTCGGCCGGCTTGTCCGGATCGTTCGGATCGGCGGCAATGCGGTCGCATAGCACCAGATCGGCCGACTGCGCGTGCACGGTGCGCACCGAGCCAATCGCCAGGGCCAAGACGCAGAGGCCGGCGGCGACTGCGATCGTGACCGCGGGAGACCGTTTGACTTGCGCTTTCCTCAACATGGCCGAACACGTTTTTGCATGGATGTTTGGCGGCGGAGCAAGATTAAGACTGCATACAAAAGCCAGCAAGCGCGAGACGACGCGTTTAACCGTTTGCGCGGCGCTTGTCTTGATCTAACGGCATAAAGCGGCACTATTGCGATGTTAGCCGTTCGCATGGATGGTGAGGGACAGCGGGTATTCAGATTATTGGGGCACGCGACGCATGACTGAGCAGTTTCGGCGGCAGTTTGGGCGGCTCGCTTTGCATATGTGGACCATCGACACGACGCCGCTACCAATCGCGCTCGACGCCGCGCGTACCGCCGGCTTTGACGCTGTCGAATTGCGCCGAACCGATTTCAAGCGCTGTTTCGACGCCGGGATGAGCAACGCGCAGGTGTTGGCGCTTATTCGCAACAGTGGCATTGCGGTCGGCGTGCTTGGCGTCGAATATGGCTGGCTGTTCGCCCGTGGCGATGAAAGCAAGCGATTGTTCAAAGTATTTCGCGAGTCCTGCGAGAACGCCGTTGCGCTTGGCTGCACCATGCTGATGAGCGCGCCGGGACCGGTCGCCGGGCCGATCCCGGACGCGATCAAGTATCTGCGCCAGGCCGGCGACATTGCCGGCGAATATGGTCTGCGGCTCGCGATCGAATTCAATTCGCAGCATTCCGTTCTCAACAGCCTCGCCGTGCTGCGCGAACTTCTTGATGGCGCGCAGACGAAGAATTGCGGCTACCTGATCGACACCTATCATTTTGCGCGCAGCGGCGCCGGCGGCCGCGGTTTCGAGGCCGTTCCGGCGGAGCAGATTTTCTGTTTCCAGTACAGCGACCTGTCGCCCAATCCGGTGACCGGTGTCGCCCGGCCGACCGACCGTTTGCCACCCGGCAAGGGCGTGGTCCGCTGGCGCGAGGTGCTCGGCCTGTTAGCGGAAAAAGGTTACACCGGCTATCTGAGCTACGAGGCGCCCAATCCCGAGCAATGGGCGCGCTCGCCCTATGACGTGGCGCGCGAAGGCGTCGAACTGACCCGCGAACTGTTGCGCGACGCGGCGCCGTCCTTCGCCGTGTAAACCATCCGCAGACCAATACTTCGTCAGCACAATTGGGAGACAGAAAATGACGTCGCCAGCCGCAGCCGATAGCGCGACCAGCGATCCGCTGTTCGCCGGTTTGTTCGACCGCAGCATCACCAGCATTCCGGACAGCGTGAAGAAGCAGCGCTACATGACCAGCGTTGCGCCGATGTCCGCCAATCCCGGCCGCTGGGTCGAGCAGGCGCGACTGCCGATTCCGGTTGGCGAGCATGCGGTGATCGAATGCATGGGCAAGATTCATGTGATTGCCGGGTATGCGCGTCATCGCGTCGATGGCGGCTTTCATCAGGTCTACGATCCCAAATCGAAAAGCTGGGCGCAAAAGGCAGCGTTTCCATTGCCGTGCAATCATGTGGCCGGCGTCTCCATCGGTCCGAAGATCTACACATTCGGCGGCTTCCTCGAGCAGAACCGTTGCCCGCATTCCAAGTGCTTCACCTACGATACCGCGAGCGACGCTTGGCAGCCGATCGCCGGATTGGCGCGGCCGCGCGGCGCGATTTCGGCGATCGTACTCGACGGCAAAATTCACCTGCTCGGCGGCCGCGACGTGCGCTCGGTCGAATGGCACGAGATTTACGATCCG
>DASZCJ010000179.1:0-12145 GCA_035943155.1 Xanthobacteraceae bacterium
CGGTCGGTCAACCAGCCGAAAAAGAAGGCACCGAGCACCGCGCCGGCGAGATAGCTGCTACCCGCAAACCCGATTTGCGCATTGCTCAATCCTAAGGCGGTGGCGCGCTTGAGTTCCGCCGACAGCGCGCCGGCGAGCGTCACCTCGAGCCCGTCGAGAATCCAGGTGATACCGAGCGCGACGATCACCAAGATATGGAATCGGCCGAACGGCAGCGCATCGAGGCGGGTCGGGATGTCGGTTTCGATGATCGCTTCGGACCGGACTTCGGATCGGACTTGCGACTGAACTTGCGCCGCGGCGCGCCCCGATGATCCCGGGTTCCTGCAGTCCGCGGCCGGGGGCGCAATAGCGCCAGGTAGCTTGGCAGCGAGCCGGGAAAATACGTTGCCTGCGGATGAAGCCATAATCAAAAAGAGCCCGGTCCACAGCGGCAACGCGCCGGCGCCATCTGCTGTTCCGATTACGCTATTAACGCTTGCGCATGCTGCGAGCAGCGGCGGGCGGTTCGGTTCACTGCGGTTTCGCTGCGTTCCCGGTGAAAGAGACTCGCCAAATGGTGCCGCTGCCATCCTCGGAAATGAGCAAGGCGCCGTCCTTGTCGACGGTCACGCCAACCGGTCGCCCCCAAACCGTGGAGTCGTTAATGACGAAACCGGTGGCGAAATCGTCGTATTCGCCGGTCGGTACGCCGTCCTTGGTGACGATACGGATCACCTTATAGCCGGTGCGCTTGCCGCGATTCCATGAGCCATGCTGGGCGGCAAACAACGCGCCGCGATAGTCCGCGGGAAATTGCGTACCGTCGTAGAGCGTCATCCCGAGCGAGGCCGAATGCGCTTCGATCAGCACGTCCGGCGTCGTTACTTTGTCTTTCAGATCTGGCCGCTCGCCGCGGTGCTGCGGGTCTTCATTGCCGCCGATGTAATACCAAGGCCAGCCGTAGAACGCGCCCTGGCGCACGCGCGTGACGTAATCGGGCGGCAGATCGTCGCCTAATCCGTCGCGTTCGTTGGTCGAGCACCATAGCGTGCCGTTCGGGGCGACCGCCATGCCGACGCAGTTGCGAATACCGGTGGCGAAGATTTTTTTGTTCTTGCCTTGCGGATCGAACGCCAGCACGTCGGCGCGATCGGTCTCGTTGCCCCAGGTCGCGCCGAGCGGATGATCGGCGATGAAATTTTGCCGCGCCGCGCCGGAGAGCTTGCCCATGCTTTCGGCGTCATTGGAGCTCGAGCCGACCGACACATACATCGTCGCGCCGTTGGGCGAGAACGCGATATCGCGCGTGGCGTGGCCGCCGACCGGAAGATGCGGCACCACGGTTTCGGCTTCGCCGCGCGGGGCGAGATCGCCGCTGCGATAAGGAAAGCGCAATACTGCGCCGGTGTCGGCGACGTAGATCCATTGCGGGTCGGCACCCGGCGGATAAAAGGCGATGCCGAACGGATAGGTCAGGCCTGAGGCAAACACGGACTTTTTCGCAAGGCCGCCGTCATCGGGCCGCAGCAGGGTGATGCGGCCGGCTCTGCTCTCGGCAACGAATATGTCGCCGTTCGGCGTGGTGCGGATGATCCGTGGCCCGCTCAAATCCGACGCGAACAAGCTCACCGCAAAGCCATTTGGCACAACCGGCGTCTGCTCGGTGCGATGCACGACGCGCACCGTGTTGACGGTCGATTGCGACGGTTGCGGCGGCGGTAGGTCGCCCGGTCTGATCAGCCGCCGCGTTCCCGGCCCGTCCGCGCGCCAATCGCCGAACGCCGCACGGCCTTCGAGAACGCGGCCGGCGCTTTGCGCCCAAAGCGCCGCCGCCGCCAGGCAAAGAACTCCGGCAATACTGAATGCACGCAATTTACGCGACTGGCGCATAGAATCTCCTGGTGATGCGGTGCTTGCCGAAAATGGCGCCCGTGCCGGTGAAGGAACGCAGCTACAATCGGTTCGTTCGCGGCGGCCGGGCGCCGCCTAACGTAGACCGGCCGCTGCACCACGGGTACAAATATACAAACCTAATGACACTGCAAAAGTCGCCTGCCGAACGGGTGCCGCCCATGGAGCAACGGATAGATGTGGATTGCGTTGCGCGCGCGCAGGCGCTCGCGCCGCGCATCGCAGCGGCCGCAGCGCGCATCGAGGCCGGCCGGGAATTGCCGCCCGACATTGTCGAGGCGCTGCATGAGGCGCGGCTGTTTCGTATGCTGGTGCCGCGCTCGCTCGACGGCGACGAAGTCTCGCCGATCGCTTTCATGCACGCGATCGAGGAGCTGGCTAAGGCGGACGCCTCGACCGCCTGGTGCGTGGCCCAGACCTCTGTCTGCTCCACCATCTCCTCGTGTCTGAAGCCTAAGATCGGCGCCGCGATTTTCAAGAACGATCCGCGCGGTGTGCTGGCGTGGGGTCCCTCGACCAGCAAAGCCAAAGCCATCGCCGAGCCGGGCGGGTTTCGCGTCAGCGGCGAATGGCCGTTCGCCAGCGGCAGCCGGCATGCCACTTGGCTTGCCGCGCACAGCTTCGTCTGCGAAGCGGACGGTAGTCAGCGCCGCGACGACAAAGGCGAGCCGGTGCAAAAGACCTTCGTCGTGCCGCGCCGCTCCGCCACTATTAAAGACGTCTGGCACGTGATCGGGTTAAAAGGCACCGGCAGCGACACCTATACGCTCACCGACGTGTTCGTGCCGGAGGACTGCGCGATCGCCCATCACGCGCTCGATCGCGCCGAGCGCCACGAGCACGGTCCGCTTTATTCGTTCACCATCTATCAGCTGTTTGGCTCGAGCTTCCCGGCGATCGCACTTGGTATCGCCCGCGCTATGCTCGATGCTTTCATCGAACTGGCGAAAACCAAGACTCCGGCCGGGGGCAAATCGCCGCTGCGCGACAATTCCGTGATCCAATCGCAAGTCGGCGTCGCCGAGTCGCAGCTCGCCGCGGCGCGCACATTTTTCTTCGCGGCCTGGAACGAGATCTGGCGCGCGGCGCAGGACGATGCCGTGACGCTCGATCAGCGTGTGCAGCTGCGCATGGCGTCGATTCACGCGAGCCAACAGGCCCGGCAAATCGCCGAGACCGCCTATCTCGCGGCCGGCGCCAGGGCGGTGTTCGAAAATAATCCGTTCGAGCGCCGCTTCCGCGACATGCACGCCGTGTCGCAGCAGGCGCAAGCGCAATTCGCGATTTACGAGGTGCTCGGTCGCCATTTCCTCGGCCTACCGCTGCAGTCGACGCGGATTATTTGAGCATCTCGCCAAAGCATGATCCCGAAAAGTGGGAGCCGATTTCCCTTTCCCGCCTGCGCGAAGCCCCGCCAAACCTTTGTCCTCCCGCTTGATGCTTCGGCGGGCGAAGGCAGGTCGAAAAAGATCATGCGCAAAGAAAAAATTAGGGCAGGGTGACGCGAGGAAATCGCTCCGCTCCGTAGTTGACAGCGCGCGCCATGACGGCCGACCATGCGGGTCAACTTTCTTTGACAACTTCGGAGCATGCGTCATGGACGACGATGCGCGAGCCGCCGAGCTCATGCAGAAGATGCTGCGCAAAAAGCTTTACGTCCTCATCTCGAAACCCCTCGTTGCGCCGGAACAGCTCAAACCGCTGCTCGCCACGCATCTTGACTATATGATCGGCCTGGAAAAGCGCGGGTTATTGTTCGCCTCAGGTCCTTTGGTTGACGAGAACAGCGCGCCGACCGGTCACGGCTTGACCATCCTGCGCGTCAAAGATGCGGCGCAAGCGCGCGAGGTTGCCGAGGCCGAGCCGTTCTTCGCCAAAGGCTTGCGCAGTTTCGAGCTCAAGGAATGGACGGTGATGGAGGGCACGCTCGGCGTGCGCGTCAACTTGTCCGATCAGAGTGTCGAGGTGACATAGATCCATGAATTCCGACTTTGGGAGGCCGGCGCGCCGCGCGAATACAAAAACGGAAACGCCCATGAGTACGCCTGTGAGTACCACGAAAACGGTCGGTCTGATCGGCATCGGCAAAATTGGCCTGCCGATCGCGGATAATCTGATCAAAAGCGGCCATCGTGTGGTGGGCTATCGGCGCAGCTCGCTCGCAGAGTTCGAAAAGATTGGCGGCGTGCCGGCGCGCTCGGCGGCGGATGTCGGCGCGGCGGCCGATATTGTGCTTACTTGCCTGCCATCGACCGTGGCGCTCGACGATGTTGTTGCCGGCCCGCGCGGCCTCGTGCATTCCGCTCGGCAAGGCCAGATCGTGGCCGAGCTCGGCTCGCATCCGGTGCCGGACAAGCGGCGGCAAGTCGCGGCGCTGGCGGCAAAGGGCGCGGTCTTTGTCGACGGCGAAGTATCGGGCACGCCGGGCATGGTTACCGCGCGCAAGGCGGTCGTCTATCTCGCCGGCGACGTCGATGCCTGCAAGAAGCTCGAACCGGTAATGGTCGGCCTCACCGATTCGTGCCTCTATTTCGGCGAGTTTGGCGCCGCCAGCCGCGTCAAGCTCGTTAATAATCTTCTGGTCGCGATCAACATTGCTGCCACCGCCGAAGCCATAGCGTTGGGATTGAAAGCCGGCGTCGACGTGCCGCTTATGATCAAGGCAATCGCCAGCGGCAGCGGCGGCTCGACCCAGTTTGCGATCCGCGCGCCATGGATGGCGGAACGGCGCTTCACGCCGGTGCAGGGCTCGGCCGGTACGCTTGCGCATTATTTCGGCATGATCGCCGATTTTGCTGACAGCGTCGGGGTAGCGACGCCACTTATGGATTGCGTGGTGCCGCTCTATCGGCGCTGCATGGAGATGGGCCTGGGCGACAAGGATGTCGCGGCGATGGTCGATGTCATCGCCGCGCTGCCGCGCGGCAAAGATTGAGGTCACGATAATTTCGAAGACATTATAATAAGGAGACAGCGCATGATCCGCGTCAGCAAGATCGCGCATGCCGCGTACGAGACCCCCGATCTCAGCCAACAGACCGAGTATTACACTGAGATTGTCGGCTTGACGCTTGCCGCGCAGGAGAAAGACACGGTCTATCTTGCTTCGACGGTGGATCATCACGCCGTGGTCCTGCGCAAAGGCTCGCAGGCGCAATGCACCCGCATCGGCTTTCAAATTCCGCCAAGTGCCGACCTCGATGAATTCCAAAAGCAGGTGGCGAGCCATGGCATCGCCGCCGAGCGCCGCAAGCACGCCGAGCCGTCGATCTCGGACATGCTGGTGTTTCAGGATCCCAAAGGCACGGTCATGGAGGTGTTCAAGCGCGACGACTTTTCACACCAGAAATTCCAGTCGCACGGCATCGTGCCCTACAAGCTCGGCCACGTCGCCTTCCACGTCGCTGACGTCAAGCACGTCACCAAATTCTATTGCGACGTGCTCGGCTTTCGCGAATCCGATTGGATGGGCGATTTCTTCTCGTTCCTGCGCTGCGGTCCCGATCATCACACCATCAATCTGATGGAGACGGGCGCCAACCGGCACTTCCATACCGCGTTCGAGCTGCGTGACTGGGCGCATATGCAGCAGGCCTGCGATTTTCTCAGCTTGCACGGCTATAGGCTCCTCTGGGGTCCCGGCCGGCATGGCATCGGGCACAATCTTTTTGCCTATCATCGCGCGCCGAACGGCTTGATCACCGAGACATTCGCCGAGCTCGATCGCATGAACGAGGACCTCGGCTATTTCGAGCCGCGGCCGTGGCACCGCGACCATCCGCAGCGGCCCAAAGTCTGGGTCAAGGATCCTTCAGCGGCCAATTTGTGGGGTATCCTGCCGAGCGACGAGATGATGAAATAATAAGATGTCCCGCAGGCACTTCCCTCCCCTGGAAGGGGAGGGTCGGATCGCGGCAAGCGATCCGGGGAGGAGTCGCGTTGAGCTGTCATGCAGCGCCATCGACCCCCGGCGTCTTTCAGCCGCCGACCTCCCCTTTCAGGAGGAGGCAGTAAATTCAGTGACGCGCCTCCAGAAACACGGGCACAGCGATGGGAAGGAATGCATGTTCAACGTTCGGCGCATCATCGCTGCGTTTGCGCTCGCGATCGCCGCTGTTCTCACAGGGGTGAGCGCAAGCGCGCACGCCGATAATTATCCGGCAAAAACCATCACCATCATCGCGCCCGCGTCGCCGGGCGGCGTCACCGACATGCTCGCGCGATTATTGGCGCGGCGCTTCATTGCCGATTGGGCTGCGCAGGCCATCGTTGAGAACAAGCCCGGCGCCAATAATCAGGTCGCCGCCGAATATGTCGCGCGCCAGCCGGGTGACGGCTATACGCTGTTCATCGGACCGGAAACCACCTTCATCGTCAATCCGGCGCTTTATGCGCATCTCGCCTACGATCCGGCGAAGGATTTCACGCCGATTGCCGGCCTGGTCAGCATCGATCACGCGCTGGTGCTCAATCCGGCGGTGCCGGCCAATAGCGTCAAGGACCTGATCGCGCTCGGCAAAGCCAAGCCGGGGCAATTGAACTACGGCACCTACGGCGTCGGCTCGAGCGGCCACCTCAACATGGAAATGTTCAAGGCGGCGACCGGATTGAACTTCGTCGCCGTGCATTACAAAGGTGCGACGCCGGCCTTGGAAGATGTCATGGCCGGCCACATCCAATTGATGTTCATCTCGACCGGCAGCGCGATGCCGCAAGCCAAGGCGGGCACGGTAAGGATCATTGGGTTGGGCGCGCAAAAGCGCATGGCGCTCCTGCCCGATGTGCCCGCGATCGCTGAAACCGTGCCGGGCTTCACCGCGGTATCATGGTTCGGCCTGTTCGCCCCGGCGCGCCTGCCGCCCGATGTGGTTGCAAAAATCAATGCCGAGGTCCGCGCCATCTTCGCCGATCCCAACGTCCGGCGGGACTTTCTCGACGCGCAATATTTCGAATCGATCGTCGGCTCGCCCGATGAGCTTACCGAGCGCATCCGCAGCGAAGAGCCAAAATGGCGCAAGCTCATTCGCGATGCGCATATTACTGTTGAATAGCAATTCTAACCGCGTCATTGCCGGGCTTGACCCGGCAATCTATGCTGACGTTCCGCTTAAATCACATCAGCTACTTTTCCATGCGGCGCTTGCGCATGGATACGCGGGTAGGCGAGCGACGCCGTTCTTCGAACGGCTATGCCCGCGTATGACGACCGAGGGAGCCCATGCGCGTCATCACGCTTGAAGAGCATTTTGCCACGCCATTGTTTCTCGATGGGCCTGGCCAGGATCTTAAAAACGCGGCGCTGAAATTCGAAGGCCGCGCCTTAAAGCTGATCGAGCCGTTATGCGATATCGGCGACAAGCGCATCGCCGCCATGGATGCCGCCGGCATCGACTTTCAGATGCTGTCCTTGACCTCGCCCGGCACCGAACAGCTCGATGCCGCCGAAGCGATAGCGCTCGCCCGCGAAAGCAACGATGCAGTCGCCGCGGCAGTGGAGAAGAATCCCAAGCGCTTTGCCGGTTTTGCCGCGCTGCCGACCATGGCGCCGGACAAGGCGGCGCAGGAATTGCAGCAGCGCGTACACTCGGGCGCGTTCAAGGGCGCGGTCATCAACGGCCATGTGCGCGGCCGCTACCTCGACGACAAATTCTTCTGGCCGATCCTGGAAAGCGCCGAGGCGCTCAACGCGCCGATCCACATCCACCCGACCAAGCCTCCGCAGCCGGTATTCGATGCCTATTACGCCGGCTTTTCACCGCTCGTCAGCGACATGTTCGGCAGCCCGGGCTGGGGCTGGCATATCGAAACCGCGGTTCACGTCATCCGCCTCGTTCTCGGCGGCGCTTTCGACCGGTTTCCCAAGCTGCAGCTCGTCATCGGCCATCTCGGCGAGGGATTGCTGTCGCTGTTGCCGCGGCTCGACAACATCACGCCGGCAATGACCAAGCTGCAGCGGCCGATCACCGCCTATTTGCGGGAGAACGTGCACTACACGGTCAGCGGCTTTAATTTCCCGGCGACGTTTTTGAATCTGCTTCTGGAAGTCGGCGTGCCGCGCATCATGTTCTCCGCCGACCATCCCTATCAGTCGATGACGCAGGCGCGCGCCTTTCTGGAGCAGCTTCCTGTTTCCGCCGCCGATCGCGCGCGTATCGCCCACGGCAATGCCGAGAAGCTGTTCGGAGTATAGCCGTAGCGATAGGGAGCAGGAGGAAAAGTCGCACCGCAAGAACAATAGTTGCGCACCATCCCCTGGAGGCGGAGGGTCGCGCCGCCCACTTTCAGGACCTATGTAAAGCCACTAAAACGGAGCGCCACGCTCAAGGTTATGGAAGTGCCCATGAACGCCCCCGTCACCGCCCATCCGACGCCACCGTATAAGCACACGCCGCTGTTTCCGCTCGGCAAGGACGAGGCGCCGTATCGCAAGATCGCGGCTGATGGCGTGCGCGTCGAGCGCGTCATGGGCGAAGAGGTGCTGGTGGTGCCGCGCGAAGCCTTGCGCGCGCTGTCGGAAGCGGCCTTCACCGACATCAATCATCTTTTGCGCCCGGCGCATCTCGCTTCGCTCAAGGCGATCGTCGAAGACCCCGAAGCGTCGCATAACGACAAATTCGTCGCTTACGAATTTCTCAAGAACGCCAATATCCCGGCCGGCGGCGTGCTGCCCATGTGCCAGGACACCGGCACCGCGATCATCATGGGCAAGAAGGACCGGCTCGTCTGGAGCGCCGGCGACGACGAAGCGGCGCTCGCCGAAGGGGCGCGCGACGCGTATCTCAAGCGCAACTTGCGCTATTCGCAGCTCGCGCCGCTGTCGATGTTCGAGGAGAAGAACACCCGCTCGAACATGCCGGCGCAGGTCGAGATCTATGCCGAGAGCGCCGGCGGCGAGGCGGAGTATAAGTTTTTGTTCATCGCCAAGGGCGGCGGCTCAGCCAACAAGGCGTTTCTGTTCCAAGCGACGCCGTCGATCCTGACGCGCGAACGCATGCTGGCTTTTTTAAAAGAAAAAGTGCTGACGCTCGGCACCGCGGCCTGCCCGCCGTACCATCTCGCCATCGTCATCGGCGGCACTTCGGCCGAGCTGACGATGAAAACGGTGAAGCTTGCCTCCTGCAGATATTACGATGCGCTGCCCGAGCGCGGCTCGGAAGACGGCCATGCCTTCCGCGATCGCGACATGGAGCGCGAGATCCACAAGATGACGCAGTCGCTCGGCGTCGGCGCGCAATTCGGCGGTAAATATTTCTGCCATGACGTGCGCGTCATCCGGCTCCCGCGCCACGGCGCATCGCTGCCGATCGGGCTTGGCGTATCGTGCGCCGCCGATCGCCAGGCGCTCGGCAAGATCACCAGGCACGGCGTGTTCCTCGAGGAACTCGAGCACAATCCGGCGAAATATCTGCCGGAGGTCGACGCCGCGGCGCTTGGCGGCGACGTGATCAAGATCGATCTGACGCGGCCGATGCAGGAAATATTGGCGCAACTGAGCAAACATCCGATCAAGACGCGGCTGTCGCTGACCGGTCCGATGATCGTGGCGCGCGATCTGGCGCATTCAAAGCTGCGCGAACGCCTGGAGCGCGGCGAGGCCCTGCCGGATTATTTTAAGAACCACCCGGTCTATTATGCCGGCCCGGCAAAAACGCCGCAGGGCTACGCCTCGGGCTCGTTCGGCCCCACCACGGCCGGGCGCATGGATTCCTTCGTCGACGATTTCCAGGCCGCCGGCGGCTCGATGGTCATGCTGGCGAAAGGCAATCGCGCCGCGGTGGTGCGCGACGCCTGCAAGAAGCATGGCGGCTTTTATCTCGCCTCGATCGGCGGCGCGGCGGCCAATCTGGCGGAACATTGCATCAAGAAGGTCGAATGCATCGAATATCCGGAGCTTGGCATGGAAGCGATCTGGCGCATCGAAGTGGTCGATTTCCCGGCCTTTATCGTCATCGACGACAAAGGCAGCGACTTCTTCAAGGACTTGAATCTGGGGTGAGGCGGTGAAGCCCCCTGCGCTATCGGTCCAGCCGGTCGTCCAGTGGCTCGTCCACGGCGCGCGCAATGCTGCGCTGTCGCAGGAAGTACTGACCGAACTCTGCCAGCGGCTGATCGCGGCCGGATTGCCGGTGTGGCGCGTGATGGTGTTCGTGCGCACGCTGCATCCGGAGATTGTTGGACGCCGCTTCGTCTGGCATCCCGACACCGGCACCGTGATCAGCGACGGCAGCTTCGAGCTGCTCGAGCGCCGCTCCTTTCTCGAAAGTCCAATGGTGCATGTGAGCAATACCGGCGAGGCGTTCCGCCGCCGGCTCGCCGATCCGGATTGCGTCATGGATTACCCGGTGCTGCACGAGCTGCGCGCCGAGGGCGTCACTGATTATTTCGTGGCGCCGCTGCACTTCTCAAGCGGCGAGGTGCATTTCTCCTCCTGGGCGACGCAGCAGCCCGGCGGTTTTACCGATGCCGAGATCGAGGCCATCGAGTCGCTGATTGCGCCGTTGGCACGGGTCGCCGAGATCCGCGCCTGGTACCGCGTCGCCGGCAACCTGCTCACGACCTATGTTGGCAAGAATGCCGGCGAACGCGTGCTGGCCGGACATATTCGCCGCGGCGACACCGAAGCGATTCACGCCGCGATCTGGCTGTCCGACATGCGCGGGTTCACCGCGCTCGCCGACACGCTGCCGCCGCAGGATTTGGTCGATTTGCTCAACCGCTATTTCGACTGTCAGGTGCCGGCGATCGTCGACCACGGCGGCGAAGTGCTCAAGTATATGGGCGACGGCCTATTGGCGATCTTTCCGATCGGCGCGGAGCGCGATTTTTCGACGATCTGCGCGGCTGCGCTCGCAGCCGGCAAGGATGCGCGCGACAAGATTGCGGCGTTGGACACGACCGACCGCGATGGCAGCGGCCTACGTTTCGGCTTGGCGCTACATGTCGGCGATGTCCTATTCGGCAATATCGGCAGCGGCAACCGGCTGGATTTCACTTGCATCGGCCCGGCGGTAAACTTGGCGGCGCGGCTTGAGAAACTTGCCGGCCGCTTGGGCCGCACCATCCTCGCCTCGGAGGATTTCGTTGATCATTGCGGCGATGACGGCTTGCAACCGCTCGGTCGTTTTGCTGTCGCCGGATTTGCCGCCGAGCAAATGGTGTTCGGCCTTGCCGATGAGGGAAAGGAAGCGCAATGAACGGACCGACTGCGGCGATAAAGACACCCAAGGGCCCGCTGGTCTGGCGCGATATGGACCAGAAAGAGCTCGATGACGCCTACGATCAGCTGGTTTATGCGCCGAACCGCGACCAGCTCACCAAGCGGCGCATGGCCAATAGCGCGGCGGCGCGGGCGCGGATCGGCGGGCCGCTGCGCTTCGCCTATGGGGCGACACCGATCGAAGGACTCGACCTTTATCGTTCGGCGCTCGGCTCAGCGAAGGAAGGCGGCGCGCGCGCGCCGATCGCGATCTTCGTCCATGGCGGCGCTTGGCGCAGCGGTTCGGCATCCGAATTCACGTTCTTGGCTGAGCCTTTCGTGTACGCGGGCGCGCATTTCGCTGTGCTTGATTTCACCAATGTGAACGACACCGCCGGCAGCCTCTTTCCGATGGTCGAGCAGGTGCAGCGCGCCGTTGGCTGGCTGTTTCGCCATGCCGAACAATTTGGCGGCGACCGTGAGCGGCTTTATCTCATCTCGCATTCGTCGGGATCGCATCTTGCTGGCTGTGCGGTCACCCACGACTGGAGCAAAGACGGATTGCCGCGCGACATAGTCAAGGGCGCGACGCTCTCAAGCGGGATGTACGATCTCAAGCCAGTGCGGCTCTCCAAGCGCTCGCAATATGTAAACTTTACCGATGCGATGGAAAACGAGCTTTCCGCCATCCGCCACCTCGATCGGCTGGTAACCCCGCTCATCGTCAGCTATGGCACCTATGAGACTCCTGAATTTCAGCGGCAGACGCGCGACTTCGCCGCGGCGGTGCAAGCCGCCGGCAAGCCGGTGGAGCTTCTGGTCGGCGAAGCCTACAACCATTTCGAAATGTTGGAGACGCTGGGCAATCCGTACGGTCTGCTCGGCCGCGCGGTGCTGGCGCAGATGGGATTAAAGAACGATTCCGAAAAAGCTTGGCCTCGGATTTGATCCGTGGGTGGTAACTGATTTTTTTGGAAAAGCGGAGAGTGGGATTCTGACCGTCGCCTGCAGTCACGCCGCTTCGACACCGGGATTGGTTCTGGTGCGCATCGATGT
>DASZCJ010000180.1:0-7386 GCA_035943155.1 Xanthobacteraceae bacterium
AAAGGATGATCTCCTTCGGCTGCTTCTTGATCACTTCAACGATCGGGGCTTTCTCGATTTTGTCGCTATCCAACAGCTGTTGGAATACTGGCGTCTCGAGAATGCCAAGCCGGATCCATAGGCCGACACCGACCAGAATGATCGATAGTGCGAATGGAATGCGCCAGCCCCAGACCAGAAAGTCGGCGCCTGCCCAGGAGCTAAACGCCAGGATCGCGAAGTTGGACAGCAGTAAGCCGCAGGGCACGCCAAATTGCGGCCAGGATGCGACCAGTCCGCGCTGACCATGCGTGCGCGACCATTCCATCGCCAAGAGCACCGAGCCGCCCCATTCGCCGCCGACGCCGATGCCCTGAATCATACGCAGAACGGTCAACAGCACCGCGCCCCAGATGCCGATCGAGGCATAGGTCGGGACAAAAGCAATCGCGAAGGTGGCAAGCCCCATGCAGAGTAGCGTGGCGATGAGCGTCGCTTTGCGACCGATGCGGTCGCCATAATGCCCGAAGATCGCCGCGCCGATGGGCCGACCGACGAAGCCGATGAAATAGGTTCCGAATGCGAGCAAGACCCCCGCTAGCGGCGCCTCGTTAGGGAAATAGAGTTTGCCAAAAACCAGGCCGGCGGCAGTACCGTAGATGAAAAAGTCGTACCACTCGATCGCCGTGCCGACCGTCGACGCGATCACTGCCTTGCGCAACTGCGCACTATGTTCGGCTTCCGGTAGCGTACCTAATGTCGTCGCCATAGCCATGGCTGTCTCCCCATTTCCTTCAGTGTCCGGGGCCGGGCTTGTGGCCGCCCGGTCTCCTCCACGAACGATACGTCGGAGCGCCGCGTAAGGCTATAGCGAAGGTTTTAGCGACCCAAGGTTTTAGCGAACCATGTCTGGCGTAAGAGGTCGCGGCCATAGCTCGCCGCCGCCCCGGCGACGCACACGATGCAGCGCGCAAGAGACGGCAGTATTCCCCAAATTATACAGGGGCGCGGAGCGACGGCCGTTATTGGCTAGGGCGGCTCGAGGCCATCACAGTGACCGGCGTTTCGCGATAAAGATCCGGAAATACCGCTTTGAGGTTGTCGACCTTCGGCAAATCGTTGAACACGATATAGGGATAGCTCGGATGCAGAACGGCAAAGTCCTGATGATAGTCCTCGGCCGGATAGAAGTCCGACAAAGCTTCAAGTTTGGTGACGATTGACCCGGCAAACGCGTGTGCCTGTTCTAGCTGCGCGATATAGGCGGCGGCGATGCGCTTCTGTTCCTCATCGGCATAGAAAATGGCCGAGCGGTATTGTGTGCCAAAATCAGGACCCTGCCGATTGAGTTGCGTGGGATTGTGCGCAACCGAAAAATAGATCTGGAGGATTTTTCCGTAGGAGATTTGCTGCGGATCGAACGTGACCGAAACCGACTCGGCGTGCCCAGTCCGGCCCGTGCCAACCAGGTCGTAATGCGCAGTATCTTTTTGTCCGCCGGCGTAACCGGAAACCGCCTGGGTGACGCCTTTGGTGTGCTGGTAGACCGCTTGCACCCCCCAGAAGCATCCGCCGGCAAGAACCGCGGTCTGCAATCCGCCTTTGGCTGCCGGCGCGTCCAGGGCCGGGGATGGAATAACGACCGCCCGTTCGGCGGCCGCGACGTGCCGCATCTGCAAACCGGCCAAGGGGATAGCCATCAAAGCCGCCAGCATGCCTTGCAGGATTTTACGGCGCGGCGCGCGATGTGAGGCCGCTGACCAGGTAACTGGGAACTTGGCCTGCACAAACTTTGCCTGCATGAGTTTGGCCTGCACAAATTTGGCCATTTGATTTCCTCCTGGCTTGGTCCTGCTAGGGAGCTTCTGTGCGTGCTTAATAGTCAGTGCGATGCCGCGGTGCCAATCACAATGCCGGGCAAAACATCCCACGCCGTAGTCACGAGCTTGTGTCCGGGGGCCAGGGATCAGGGACCTGACCTCAGTGGGTCCACGGCGTACGCCGCGTATAGGCGAAGTTATCGGCATAGGAGATACGCTGCCGTTTTGATGGCGGCGTTTCGAAAACTTGATAGGCAATGCCGTTGCGCTCGCAATAGGCGATGGCTTCTTCCTTGGTCTCGAAGGCAAGCCGCAATTGCTGCCTCATATCGCCGGAACTGGTCCAGCCCATCAGCGGCTCGACGGCGCGCGGCTGCGCCGGCTCGTAATCCAACACCCATTCTTTGGTCTTGGCAGTGCCGGACTGCATCGCGGTCCGGGCCGGCTTATAAATGCGGGCAATCATCGCTCGTTCTTCCCGGTTCTCCAGCGGTCCTGCGGCATTAAACGGCCGCGCTGGCGCGGCCAACATTAGCGAGTGGTCGGGGCGGCAGGATTTGAACCTGCGACCCTCTGCTCCCAAAGCAGATGCGCTACCGGGCTGCGCTACGCCCCGCCAGTCGCGAAACGGATAGCCGTTTCGCCCATCGCCAGCAAGTAATTGCCGGCAGGCCTTACCGCCCGCCGCCTTTACCGAAAAACGATCCGGTGACGCGGTCACCGGCGGCAATGCCGAATTTACGCGCGGTGCCGGCGATAACCTCGAGCACAGCCCGCACCGGGCGGCCCGAGGGGATCAGATCGTCGGACATCGGCTTGGCATCTTGCGCGACACGCACGATGCGTCCGTCGCTGGCGATAAAAATCATGTCGAGCGAAATATAGGTATTGTGCATCCAGAACTGGACCGGCTGCTCGACTTGGAAATCGAACAGCATGCCGCGGCCCTCGGGCAACTCCTTGCGGAACATCAGGCCGACGGCGCGCTCGGCAGCATTCGTCGCAAGCTCAACCGAGAAGGCATGCACGCCGCTCCGTGTGACGATATCGATGGTGTCTTGGCCGCCGGCGGATACCGGCCGCACGGCCGCGAGCATGGTCGCGCCGGCCACCAGCAACGCTGCGAGCGAAGCCCTCGCGAGCGAAAACTTGCGGTTGAGCGCGATACGAAGAAGGAAACAGGCCAGGGCTAATGCGACGCTGGGCCGAGTGAGCCGCTCTCCGGCCGGACCTCGGCGGCCATCAGGCCTTTGGGGCCGGGGCCGAAGCGCACCAAGACGAATTGGCCGGGGCGCAATTCCGCCAGGCCGAAGCGTCGGAGCGTTTCCATGTGCACGAAAATGTCGGGCGTGCCCTCCCCGCGGGTTAAGAAACCGAAGCCGCGAAGCCGATTGAACCATTTGACTTGTGCTCGTTCGAGGCCGCTTGTCGGCGCGACCGTAACATGGGTGCGCGCCGGCGGCATCTGCGCCGGATGAACCGCGCTGGATTCGTCCATTGAAATGATCCGGAATGCCTGAAGCCCTTTCGGCCCCGCCAGCGCTTCGCAGACCACCCGCGATCCCTCATAGGCGGTCTGATAGCCATCGCGGCGCAGGCAGGTGACGTGCAAAAGCACGTCCGCCATACCGCTGTCCGGGACGATGAAGCCATAACCTTTGGCGACGTCGAACCATTTGATGACGCCCGCGACCTCGATGACGCCGGAAGAGGCTTCATCGCTGAAGGCGGACTCGGGTCCGATACCCGGTTTGGTAGATTTTGGTTCGATCCCGTCCGACGCCATGACGCCGTGGCCGCCGCCGCTGTGCTGGCGCCCCGCGGGCGCATCACGAATCTTCGGAATCGAAGATAACACCGGCATCCCGACGCGAAAGGACAAAAATGCAACACTGTGCCAAAAGCGTCATTCCCTGTGTACAATCTACATATTGCGTCGCCGACCACACGCAGCCGAATGCTCGCGGACGAACGGCTCGAGCACTGTGCCGATGTCGTATCGCACAACGAGATCCGCGATTTCGTCGAAATCGGTCGGTTCGCGATTGATTATGACCAACTTTGCGCCACTGCGCTTCGCCATCAGCGGAAGCCCGGCCGCCGGCCAAACCACAAGCGATGAGCCGATCGCGACGAGAAGGTCACACGATTGCGCCAAGTCCTGCGCACGCCGCACTGCCCCATCGGGCATGGCTTGGCCGAACGAGATGGTCCCGGTCTTGATATAGCCGCCGCAAGCCGGGCAATCGGGGGCGCAGCCGTTCCCCGCCTGCATGTGCCCGCGTACCCAAGACAGTTCATAGCGCTGGTCACAGTCCAGGCACAGGGCAAAAGTCGTATTGCCGTGAAGCTCGATAACGTCTGCCGGCGAAATTCCAGACGCTTGGTGTAAATTGTCAATATTTTGGGTGATGACGGCGGGCACCTTGCCGGCGCGATAAAGGCTCGCGAGAGCCCGGTGGCCGCGGCCCGGCTTCGCGCTCGCAAACTGTTCCTCCATGACAAAACGACGCCGCCAGGATTCGTTGCGCGCTTCCTGACTGGACATGAATTCATCGAAGGGGATCGGTTGGTTCTTGGTCCATAGCCCGCCGGGCGAGCGGAAATCGGGGATGCCGCATTCGGTCGAGATGCCTGCGCCGGTGAAAGGCACGAGCGTATGGGCGCCGTGGACCAGCTGCTGCAGGCGCGCTATGGCAGTCTCGAGGTCAGGGGCGATCATTCTTGATGAGCCGAACTTCATAACCAGGCGGCGCTGTCATACATTTCCAGCCATCGTCGGATAAAGCGAAATGACTTTTATGTCGAATGACATTTCGCTTTAGCTCTTGTTTAAGCATGATCTTTTCCGGAGGTTTCCTAATGCGGTATCTGCATACAATGCTGCGCGTGCGCAATCTCGATGCGGCGCTCGATTTCTACTGCAACAAGCTCGGGCTCAAGGAGGTCCGCCGCCGGGTCGACGACAAGGCCAAGTTCACCCTGGTGTTTCTTGCCGCGCCGGCCGACGACGAACTCGTCGCCAAGGGGCCGGCGACCCGCCAGGCGCCACTGGTCGAGCTGACCTATAATTGGGACTCTGAAGACTACGGCGAAGCGCGCTATTTCGGCCACCTCGCCTATGAGGTCGACGACATCTACGCGGTTTGCGGGAGGCTGATGAAGGCGGGCGTCACGATCAATCGCCCACCGCGCGACGGCAACATGGCTTTCGTGCGCTCGCCGGATAAGCATTCGATTGAGCTTCTTCAGAAGGGCTCGCCATTGCCGCCGAAGGAGCCGTGGATTTCGATGCCGAATACCGGGAAATGGTGAGAGCCTTTGCCCGCTCTGGCCGCGCGATTGCGCCGAAAGCCAAAGCTCTTTATATGTCGCGCGCTTAAGCATGATCCCGAAAAGTGGACAGCGATTTTCGGATAAAGACTCAATCAAACGTTGCCGGCATCGGCTCTTTGCGCCCTTCGTCTAGCGGTCCAGGACATCGCCCTTTCACGGCGGAAACACGGGTTCGATTCCCGTAGGGCGCGCCAGCAAGATCAATGACTTAGGTGAATCGCCAAATTTGATGTTCAACAAATGTTCAATATCCAGCCGTGGGCAAAACGCTGAACAGCCCCGCTAAGTGTTGGAGTTCGCATGATAGCTGGTCCGATCATCGCCGTGCATTTGGTCGGCATGATCGGCAGGACAGCGCGTGAATGAGACTTGCTTATTGCCGCGGTGGTATTGGTGTCCGTGACGCCGGCGGTGCTATCGGCGCTCGCGATGACGGCGGCACCGGCGTGGGCTTGCGCGCAGGCGCAACGGACGGCTGCGCCGGAGGCTCTGGGATCTTCGCAATTAGTTCCGCGACGGCGGTCTCCAACCGCGCTATCTCACGCGCCATCTGGTCTTGACCGCCGGCGAGTTGCTCGACGGTTTGCCGCAGCGTTGCGAGATTCTGTGTCATCTGCTGCACCTGCCCCGGGTCGAGCGAGGGGGTGGTAGGCGCAGTCTGCGCAACGGGTGCCACTTGCTTTTCAGGACCGGCTGGTGGTTTCGTCGAGCCAATCCACTGAATCGAAGTCGCGATCGTTTGCTTGGCCTCTGGCGACCAGCCAAGTTCCGGGGCCCGCGTCGCGATTATCTGGGTTTGCTGACTCGCCGTAAGATTGCCAAGCCAAGGTAGCTGCAACACCAATTAAGATAGCGACAAGTAGCGGCCGAACCGTCGCGAGCCTCGCTTTTTCATCGCGTTTTCTATTGCAACGAGACGATCATAAATTGCCTTGCGCTCCGAAGCCTCGTGGTCGAGGTAAGGCGTGATACTCGGACGAAGGTCATCCCTCTCCACAGGCTCATCCTCCTTCGTTACCTGTTGTAAATTTTCGAGAATGGCACGTAATTGTTGGTCTAACTGTTCATCAGAACCTGCCGCAGCACCGGCTGACTGACGTTCGGTGGGTTCTATTTTCGCAGCCATTTCATCCTCCGCATTACAACGGCAGGGTGAACATCACCAAAAAGCCCAATGATCAGCAGCCGGTTCATAAGGCCCTCCGGCTTTACCACTGTGAGAGCAACACCCCTGCCCGTGGCAGAGTTCCCCGAACGCCGCTTCCCGCCGCCCTGGTCCGTCGAAGAATTGGCTGCGTGTTTCAGTGCGCGACGAATGAGTAGATAATCCAGAGCACGACGACAGCCACTATAACGAGTATCCAATTGGAAACTTGAATGCCTGCTATCGATGTTGTCCGGCTAAACCAGTTCATGGTTTTCCTCCCATAAGCCGCCTCAGTTGGCGGCCAACAAATTCAGAGCACAGTCTCGCAATCGAATGGGGTCACGCTCACCGGTCCGCGCGCATTCAATGATCTTCTTGGCGACAAGCTCCGCGAGTAGATCATCGCGGCGCAGCACGCCGAGGGCGCTCAAGGTGTCCTCAAAAGCTTTAGCTAGCACCTTGATGTCTTCGGGGCCGAATGCCTCGTATTCCAGCAAGCGATTGATTGGCATCGGTCCATATTCTCATATGACACCGCCAATCCTCCCAATTTGTTTTACTCAGGCCAACTGCTTTCGGGAATTAGGCCAAAAGACCCACTACAGCGCGCCCTTTGCGATGGCAGCGATCACGTCAACCGCGCGTACCCACAGAAACCAATAGCCCGCGGCGATGGCGGCGCCGATCGTCGGCGAGAACAGCATCGGCATTCGCTCCTGGCGGTCGTTCCAGCGCATCAAAGGGCATGAATTTTCGTTCATGTCTCCGGGTGCGCCCGCCGAGAAAAATGAGAAAACAGTCCTTCTTCGAAACAACCGACTCACTTACAATTTATTATGCGGAGGCCGTGTGTTTCGGTTGGGACCAGCAGGAGGAAAAACACATGGATAAGAAAATTGCCGGGCTTTTGGGCGCTGCGGCTGCATTGACGACAATGAGCGCCGCACAATCCGCCATTGCCGAACCTACACAAAATACGCCACCGACCAGTTATCGCGACCTTCTGGAGCCAGTTTCCGATGCACTGAATGCGTTGAAGATGGATGATGCGCGCATCGCTGCTGCAAAGACGCAAGGCGGAGAACAAGTCGCGCAGTATTACCA
>DASZCJ010000181.1:0-2118 GCA_035943155.1 Xanthobacteraceae bacterium
CGCCCGCTGGGTGGTGCTGTGCGACACCAATGGCGGCGCGTTGCCGCACGAAGTCGAACGCATTGTCGGCGAGGTCTGCAAAGCCATTCCGGGCGATCGCGTCGGCATTCATGCCCATAACGACACCGAGCAGGCGGTGGCTAACAGCTTTGCGGCGGTTCGCGCTGGCGCCCGTCAAATTCAAGGAACGCTCAATGGGCTCGGCGAGCGCTGCGGCAATGCCAATCTCGTATCGATCATCCCGACACTGAAGCTTAAGCCCGAATATGCCGACAAATTCGACATCGGCGTATCCGACGAAGCACTCGGCCGCATCGTTCGCATCTCCCATGGGCTCGATGAATTGCTCAATCGCGCGCCGGATCGTCATGCGCCTTATGTCGGCGAAAGCGCGTTTGCCACTAAAGCCGGCATTCATGCTTCGGCGATTGTCAAAGAGCCGAAGACTTACGAGCACGTCGCGCCCGAACTTATCGGCAACAAGCGGAAACTTCTCGTATCCGATCAGGCCGGCCGCTCGAATGTGCTGGCGGAGCTCGAGCGGATCGGACTGTCGCTCGACAAGAACGATCCGCGGGTGACGCGGCTTCTTGACGAAGTCAAGGAACGCGAAGCGGTCGGCTACGCCTACGAGGCCGCCGACGCTTCATTCGAACTCCTGGCGCGGCGCATGCTCGGTCAGGTGCCGCATTATTTCGACGTCGAGAAATTCGACGTCAATGTCGAGCAGCGCAATAATGCCAAGGGCCAGCGCGTGACCGTGAGCCAAGCGGTCGTGAAGCTGAAGGTCGGCGCCGAGGAACTGATCTCGGTGGCCGAAGGCATCGGGCCGGTGAATGCGCTCGACCTTGCACTGCGCAAAGACCTCGGCAAATACCAGAGTTATATCACTGGACTGACGCTGACCGATTATCGTGTCCGCATCCTCAACGGCGGCACCCAAGCCGTCACCCGGGTTCTGATCGAAAGCACCGACGAGACCGGCGATCACTGGAGAACGGTAGGCGTTTCCGCCAATATCATCGACGCGTCCTTCCAGGCATTGATGGATTCCATCGTCTACAAGCTCATGAAATCCGGCGCGCCGGCGTGATGCCAGTAGCGCAGGCGGGAGCGGAGAGCTCGGATGATCGATCATGTCTCCATTGCCGTGCGCGATCTGGGCAAGGCCGAACCGTTCTATGCCGCATTGCTGGCGCCGCTTGGGATGCGGAAATTGCGTGAATGGCCGGACGCGGCGATCGGCTTCGGCAAGACCTACCCGGAATTCTGGATCAACCGGCGCGCGGCGATGGCTCGCGTCGAAGAGGACAGCGGCGTGCATATCTGCCTGCGCGCCACCGATACGCGGGCGGTCGAAGACTTTCATGCCGCGGCGGTTGCGGCCGGCGGCACGTCCGATGGCGCGCCCGGCTTGCGTGCCGAATATCATAGCGGCTATTACGCGGCCTTCGTTCGCGACCCGGATGGCAACCGCATTGAAGCTGTGACGTTCCTGCGCGAAGCGGCCGCGAAGTAGATTCCCCTCTCCTAACCGTCCGACGCTTACGGGGAGGGTGGCGGCAAGATCACAGCCGCTCGGCTGGAATTGCCATTGGCTTTTCCGCCTCAACGCGACTGCGCGCCGCCTGACGTAAAATCGGCAAAATATCTTGGACGCGCTCGGCCACTAAAAAATTGACCGCAAGCGACTCGGGTACGAAATCGCGTTCGCGCATATGCGCGACAAGCGTGAGAAGCGGGTCCCAATAGCCGTTGATATTGGCAATCAAAATCGGCTTGCGGTGACGGCCAAGCTGCGCCCAGGTGAGCTGCTCAACCAGTTCTTCGAGCGTGCCGATTCCGCCCGGCAAGGCGACAAAGGCGTCGGCGCGGTCGAACATCGTTCGTTTGCGCTCGTGCATGTCGCGGGTGACGATCAGCTCTTGGCCGAGCCGCCGCGGTCGCTCGCGCTGGGTGAGAAAGTCGGGAATGATTCCGGTTGCCTTGCCGCCATGGCCCACCACGGCGTCGGCGAGTATGCCCATCAGGCCAACCGAACCGCCGCCATAGACGAGGCGCACGCCGGTTTCGGCGAGAATCTTGCCAAATTGACCGGCCGCCTCGCCGAAAGCGGGC
>DASZCJ010000182.1:0-1531 GCA_035943155.1 Xanthobacteraceae bacterium
GCATTGAAGTCAGCAGTCGAGTCGTGCCACCAGCGCGCCAAATCGTCGAAAAAGCCACGCTTCTCGGGCGCAGGCGCCGGCAAGGCGGCGCTCGGCGGCGGCGGTTGCGGTTGCGGCGGCAGTGTCACGCCGGCCGAGGCAGGATCAGGGGGCGGCGCGGGCACCGGTTGTACCGTGGACGGAGGTGTGGCGGATGGCGCCGGTTGAACATTCTGGGCGAGTGCGCCGCCGGCCGTCGCGGCGATCAGTGTTGCCGCGAGCAAACAGTAGATCGAAGCGTACGCCAACGATGATTGCACAAATGATTGCATGCGCGATCGCGTCGGCGCGCGTGCGCCGCCCGCCTTGGTACCGCTGCTGTTATTACCGTCTGCTGTCACGGCCACACCCCGTCACTGCCGTTCCCGTGGCCTTATCACGATTGCCGCCGCTCGCTTGTAACTAATAAGGAAGCTTGATGGCGAAATTGGGCGTCAACAAGTCAAAATAACTCGCCTCTCGCGGCCGGCCAATCACAAACAAGCCTGCTGATTGCCCCTACTTGTCACCGCCAAACCCACGACTTTCCCGCCACTTGATCCAAACAAACCAGGCCAATCCGCCAGCCAGCAGTACAACAATGACGACATCAAAGCGGTGAAACAGGCTGCGGAAAGTTGGGTCGCTATCCCAACGGGCGCCCAACACCATGCCGATATAGGCCAGGCCAAAACACCACGGCCAGGAGCCGAGAAACGTATAGACCTGAAATTTCAGCATCGGCATGCGCGCCAATCCGGCGGGAAAGGCGATGAAGGTCCGCACCACCGGAAGGAGCCGGCCGACGAAAACCGTAATGGCGCCGTAGCGGGCAAAAAAATGCTCGGCGCGATCGAGCTCGGCCGTGCTGATCAGGACATATCCGCCCCAGCGCTCGAACGCCTTGCGCCCGCCCTTGGCGGCGACGTAATAGGCGACGGTCGAACCGACATTGCAACCGAGTGCGCCCATCGTCGCGGCGCCGACCAAGCTGAACTGGCCGATGGAAACAAGATAACCGGCAAACGGCATGATGATTTCAGACGGCAGCGGTATGCAGGCCGACTCGATCGCCATGAGGACGACGACGCCGAAATAGCCGGCCGCCGAGATCACAGCGACGATCCAGACGGCGAGCGTCGAAATAACCTGGTCGAGCATTACCGAGATAATAACAGGCGCGGAAGCTTAGCGCCGCTTGTGGACGCGGCGGCCTTCGAGCACGACGATTTTCCGGCGGGGAAATTCTTCCGTCAGTTTCTTCGGCACCTTTTCGGCGATGCCAAGGAGCCGCTCGCGCCGGTCCATCTCTTTCCAGACATCGTCCGGTTTGATGCCGGAGGAGATCCACAGCACCACGAGATTATAGATGAGGTCGGCGCTTTCCTTGACGACGGCCTCGCGATCGCCGTGCATGGCGTCGATCACGACCTCCACGGCCTCCTCGGCGAGCTTCTTCGCCATCTTGCTGCGGCCCGAGCGCAACAGCCGCGCCGTCCGCGAGGTGGACGGA
>DASZCJ010000183.1:0-5470 GCA_035943155.1 Xanthobacteraceae bacterium
GTGGCGCGTGCCGCCTCGGCGCCCTCGAACGCCGCCATACGCCGCTCGAACATATCGACCGTCGGATTGGCGAAGCGCGAATATTGATAGCCCGGATCATCGCCCTTAAAGCGCGCCTCGGCCTGGGCGGCGGTGTCGTAGACATAGCCCTGGGTGAGAAACAGCGCTTCCGACGTCTCGCCGAACGGAGAACGCAAGGTGCCGGATTGAACCAGGCGCGTCTCCGGCCGGTAGTCCTTTTTCGCGGACGCGGACATGTGGCCCTCCTTGCCAACAAAAGCGTTTGGCCGCGGACAGTTTGGCCAAAACAAAACCCGGCCGGGATAAATCCTCGGGCCGGGCTCATGCGTCCCCGGCCTTTTAGCGACTTATTTTACGTGGCTGCAAGCCGGCCGGCTCAAATGACCACGGGATAACGTGGTGTATACGCCGCAGCCGACTTTGCGTCAAACCGCCTATAAGCTTAGATCGCAGCCCTTTTAGATTGCCGCACGGTCCGCAAATGCCTCTGACCTTTGCAGCCTCCGAGCAAGGAATTCAACCCGACCGCATGATTGCGGCGCTGGCGGAGCAAGGCGTAATTCGCGCCGTTCGCCCCTTCGCTGTGGATCAAATTCAGCCGGCCAGTCTCGATCTGCGGCTGGGCACAGTGGCCTATCGTGTGCGCGCGAGCTTTCTGCCAGGTCCAGGCATCACCGTAGCGCAACGCATCGCCGAGCTGAAACTTCACGAATTTTCGCTGAGCACGGGCGCGGTGCTGGAAACCAATTGCGTTTATATCGTCCCGCTGATTGAAAGCTTGGCCTTGCCGTCGAATATTGCCGCGGCGACCAATCCAAAAAGTTCGACTGGCCGGCTCGATGTGTTCACCCGCGTGATCGCCGACGAGACTCGCGGCTTCGACCGCATTGCCGGCGGCTACGTTGGGCCGCTTTACGCCGAGATCAGTCCGAAGACGTTTCCGGTATTGGTGCGCGAAGGCTCGCGCCTTTCCCAATTGCGCTTGCGTCACGGCGATGCCGCGCTATCCGGCGAGGCACTGCGCGCGCTGCACGCGCGTGAACGGCTGGTCGATCGCGCCGAAGCGGTGATGGGCGACGGCATCGCGGTCAGTATCGATTTGGTCGGGTCGCAGCGGCAGCCGGACGACTCGCGCAGCAACGGCATTGTCGGCTACCGCGCCAAGCGGCACACCGCGGTCATCGAAATCGAGCGGCGTGCCGCTTACGACGTCGGCGATTTCTGGGAGCCGATCGCGGCGCGCGCCGATCGGACACTGATCCTCGATCCCGATGAGTTTTACATACTTGCGTCCACCGAGGCGGTGCAGGTGCCGCCGGACTTTGCCGCCGAGATGGTACCGTTCGATCCGCTAGTCGGCGAGTTCCGCGTCCATTATGCTGGTTTCTTCGATCCCGGCTTCGGCTATGCGGGCGCCGGCGGATTGGGTTCGCGGGCGGTGCTGGAAGTTCGCTCGCGCGAGGTGCCGTTCATCCTCGAACACGGACAGATTGTCGGCCGGCTGGTTTACGAGAAAATGTTGGCGCCCCCCGATCAGCTTTATGGCAGCGGTATCGGCTCCAATTACCAGGCCCAAGGACTGAAATTGTCGAAACATTTTCGCTAAAGCGAAGTGTGCGAGGAAGCGTGCGAAGAAGCGCCACGCCACAGTCGAGGATGCACGAGCCGCGCGCGAACCGGGCGATCATATTTGGTATTGCCGCGCTGCTGGTATTTGCGATCGGTCATGTCCGCAATGGCGCGGCGCAAACCGGCTACGACCGGCCGGGCGGCGATTACACCAGCGCGCCGGTTGCCAACGGCGATCCGACGGTCTGTGCCGCCCGTTGCGAGCGCGACAAAGGCTGCCGCGCCTGGAGCTTCTCCTATCCTCCGCCTCTGGGTGGCCCGGCGATGTGCTGGCTCAAGCGCGAAGTGGTGCCGGCAAAGCAATCGAGCTGTTGCGTATCCGGCGTCCGCGGCGCCGGCGTCATCGAGCCGCGAGCGGGCGCGCTTGAATATTCGATCGACCGCTTCGGCGGCGATTATCGCTGGTTCGAAACGACCCCGGATGCCAAAGGCAAAGCTTGCGCCGAGGCCTGCCAAAGCGAGCAGCGCTGCCGGGCTTGGACGTATCGCCGGCCCGGTTATGGCGCCGCCTCGGCGCGCTGCTTTCTCAAGGATGCGATCAAGCCGCCGCGGCATCGGCCGTGCTGTATTTCTGGCGTGGTGCGGTAAAGCCGTGCCGCGCCCAAGCGCAGACTTTTTCCTGTTAGCCGGTACCGCCAACCGTGATGCGATCGATGCGCAGCGTCGGCTGGCCGACGCCGACCGGCACGCCTTGACCGTTCTTGCCGCAGGTGCCGATGCCGTTGTCGAGTCGCAGATCGTTGCCGATCATCGAAACGCGGTGCAGGTCGGTCGGTCCATTGCCGATCAGCATGGCGCCTTTGATCGGCGCGCCAAGCTTGCCGTTGTCGATGCGGTACGCTTCGGTGCATTGAAAGACGTATTTGCCCGATGTGATATCGACCTGGCCGCCGCCGAAATAGCTGGCATAGATGCCGTTCTTGACCGAGGCGATGATCTCGCCGGGTTCGTGCGTTCCCGCCAGCATGTAAGTATTGGTCATGCGCGGCATCGGCACATGGGCAAAGCTCTCGCGCCTGCCGTTCCCGGTCGGCTTCATGCTCATCAGCCGCGCATTCTGCCGATCCTGCATATAGCCAACGAGAATGCCGTCTTCGATGAGCAGGGTACGACTGCTTGGAGTGCCCTCGTCGTCGATCGACAGTGAGCCGCGGCGCTGCGCAATGGTGCCGTCGTCCACCACGGTGACGCCTTTGGCGGCGACGCGCTGTCCCATCAGTCCAGCGAAGGCCGAGGTTTGCTTCCGGTTGAAATCGCCTTCCAGGCCGTGGCCGACGGCTTCGTGCAGCATCACGCCGGGCCAGCCAGGGCCGAGCACCACATCCATTTCGCCGGCGGGTGCCGGAACCGCGTCGAGATTGATCAAGGCTTGGCGCACGGCATTGTCGACCGCGCCTTGCCATGCCTCGGTCGCGATGAACCGATCGTAGCCTTCGCGGCCGCCATAGCCGTCGCTTCCGGTTTCCTGGCGGTCGCCATCGCCGACCACGACCGAGACGCTGACGCGCACTATCGGCCTCACGTCGCGATAGGCTTCGCCGTCGCCGCGGAGGATTTCCACCGCCTGCCAGGAGGCGGCAAGACTTGCGGTCACTTGGCGCACGCGCGGATCTTTGGCGCGCGCATAGGCATCGATGGTTTGTAGGAGCCGCACCTTGTCTTCGAACGAGGGGCTCGTGAGCGGGCTGTCGTCGCTGTAGAGCTTGATATTGCTGCGCGGCGGTGGCGCTGCGTAATGGCCGGAATAGCCGCCTTTGACGGCGCGCACTGCGTCCGCAGCGCGCTCGATCGCGGCTTCCGAAACGTCGGAAGCATGCGCATAGCCGACTGCCTCATCTTTGACCGCGCGCAGCCCAAAGCCTTGCGATGTGTCATAGGTCGCTTGCTTTAATCGCCCATTGTCGAAAGCCAGCGCTTCCGCCTGCCGGTATTCAAGGAACAGTTCGCCGTCGTCGGCGCCATCAAGTCCGCGCGAAATGATTTTAGGCAGACGGTTGCGGTCCAGCCCGGCGCGATCCACAAGCGAAATCGGAGTGTCGGTCATTGCGATTGCCCTGCTGCGTGCGTTTCTATTCCCTAGATATGCCTAGATAGGCGCTTTGCGGCGGAGAGACGAGAGGTGCATACAGCGCGCCGCGTAAGTTGAACCACTCACTAACATTTTGTTGGCGCATGATCTTGTCCGAAAACCGGTTCCCACTTTTCGGGATCATGCGCTAGTCGCGCTTGGCGATGCCGGCTTTCTCGATCACTGCGGCCCATTTGGTAATGTCCGCCTTCATCCGCGCCGTCATGTCGTCCGGCGTGCTCCAGTGCATCGCCATGCCCATTTCCTGCGCCCTGCTTTGAATATCCGGGGACGGCATGACGGCTTTCACGGCGCGATTGAGCATGGCGACGACATGTGCCGGCGTTGCGGCTGGCGCGGAGAGGCCGTTCCAGCTCGTCACCTCATAGTCCTTCAAGCCGCTTTCGATCACAGTCGGGACCTCCGGCAAATATGCGGTGCGTGCCGATCCAGCCGAGGCGAGTGCGACCAGCTTCTTGTCGGCCAGCAAGCCGTGAACTGCCGCGTAGAATTCGAACGCGATATCGACATCGCCGCGCAGCACGGCGCCGGCCATATCCGGCGAGGCGCGGAACGGCACGATGGCGGCTTTGATCGCGGTTGTGCTGGTGAAGAGTTCGGCGGCGAGGTTCTGCGTACTGCCCGGATTGATGGTGCCGATGTTCAATTTTCCCGGATCGGCGCGCGCCGCCGCGATCACGTCCTGCACCGAATGCAGCGGCGAGCCGGCCCGCGTCACCAGCAGCAGGTCGAAAAACGCAGCGGTAGACACCGAGACAAAATCGGTAAGGACGTTGTACGGCAGCGCTTTGAATAGCGCGGCAGCGATCGCGGTATTGTTGCCGGTCATCAACAAGGTGTAGCCGTCGGCGGGAGCGGTCGCAGCAGTTTGTGCGGCCACGATGCCGGCGGCGCCCGGTCGATTCTCGATAACGAATTGCTGCCCGAGCCGGTTCGACAGCTTGTCGCCGAGGAGGCGCATGGCGACATCGGCGACGCCACCGGCCGCATAGGGAACGATCAGACTGATCGGCCGATTGGGATAGTCGGCCTGCGCGTTGGCGATGCCCGGCGCTGCAGCCATGATGACCAGAAAAATCGCGGCAATCGATGCGACAATCGGAGCGACACGCATCGGCTTTCCCTGTCTACGCCCTACGGCAGTTGGTCGTAGCCTTCGCCGAATCCCTTCAGGCTCATCGGGAAGCCAATTCCTTCCTCCGGCGTCTGAAAAATGATGAAGGTCGAAGTCTGCCCGCTGCGCAATTGTTTGATCAAATTGTCATCCATGACCACTTCGGCCACGCAGCCGCTCGGCAAGCAGCGCACGAAACCGGCGCGACCGACGTCCTGATTGTCGATCTTGAGACCAAGACCGGACGGCAGCAAGACACCAAGCGGGGCCACCACCCGCATCAAGCGGCTTTTCTGGTCCGAGGTCTTGAGCACGATGACCGTGAGTCCGATATTCGGCCGGTCCTCCGCTGTCACGCTTTGCATCAGCGCACACTGTTCGCCCTGTGCGCCGGGCGGCGTATCGCAACGGATCTGCCAATCGCCATGCACGGATTTGACCGCACCTTGGGCACTGGCGCGATCGGCCGTCATTGCAACAACACCGAAAACGCAAGCGGCCAATAGCACGGCGGCCAATCGCCGGATCGTCCGGCCGCTCTTTCTTTGTGCAATCATGGATCCCTCGGTCCGCGGCCAAACCGCCCCCCGGCAGACTTGCCAGCGCTAATCGTGCGG
>DASZCJ010000184.1:0-7706 GCA_035943155.1 Xanthobacteraceae bacterium
GGCTAAAGGCTTTTATGTCGAGCGCAACTTCCGTTTGTGGCCTATTCCGGAAGTCGAGGACGAACGACTGCATACGGCGTCCGCTTCGGGTTGCACTCTAAGATTTACGGCGCCATCGCCTGGAGCCTATTTAAGCATCCGTTTATCCACCCATGCATCTTTCCGTCCCCATTTATGGACCTTCATGCATTCTTCGGAAATTCAAAGATAAGTTGGTAGAAGTCTTCGGGCGGCACGCGAAGCGTGTTCATCAAGGCCGCTTGGATAGCGCCCGACACTTGAGCGATCCGGGTCTCGTCGTAACGGCCTTCGACAACGTGGATTTTGGCGAGCGGCATGGAATCTCCTTTGCTATGCGATGGCAGATGGTCAGCGCAGCACTTCGGCCAGCGAGATACCTTTCCGAAGCGCAAATAATTTCAGGCGCGCGCCGGCGAGGCCGTGCCTATTCTCCGCGCCGACGGCTTTCGCACCGTCAGAACAAGTGCCGCCGCGATGAGGCAGAGCGCACCGGCGACGAAGAAGGCCGGGAGATAAGTCGAATATTCCGTACGTACCAGACCGGCGCCGAACGCCGCACTGGCAGCGCCGATCTGGTGGCCGGCGAACACCCACCCGAACACCATGCCGGCCTTCTCCGGGCCGAAATGGTCGGCCGTCAGTTTGACGGTCGGCGGTACGGTGGCGATCCAATCGAGACCGTAGAACACGGCGAACAGTGAAAGGCCGTAGAACGTGAAATCGGTGAAGGGCAGGTAGAGCAGCGAAAGGCCGCGCAGCCCGTAATACCAGAACAACAGCCAGCGATTGTCGAAGCGGTCGGACAGCCAGCCGGAGCCGATGGTGCCGAAAAAGTCGAAAATGCCCATCATCGCGAGCACGCTCGCCGCGGTCACCGCCGCCAAGCCATAGTCGTGGCATAGCGTGATGAAATGGGTCTGGATCAGTCCATTGGTGCTGGAACCGCAGACGAAAAACGTGCCGAACAGCACCCAGAAGATCGGCACGCGCGCCGCGTCCTTGAGGACATTGACGGGCGCCATCAACAACGAGACGAGGCCAACTCCTTCGGCCGGCCGCGGTGTGATCTTGCTCTCGCCATAGAGCGGCAGATTGAGGTCGCTCGGCCGGTCGTGCATCAATAGCGACGCGACAAGCGCGACAAAGGCCAACATGCCGGCGACGAAAATGAGCGCCGCGCGCCACCCCAAGCGGGTGGTGAGTTCGGCGATCAAAGGCAGAAATACGAGCTGACCGGTCGCATTGCTCGCCGCCAGCATGCCGATGACGACGCCGCGGCGATGGTTGAACCAGCGGGTCGCCACCGTCGCCGCCAAAACCATCGCGGTCAGCCCGGTCCCGACGCCGACCACGATGCCCCACAATAGGATGAGCTGCCACACTTGCGTCATCGCCAATGACGCAAGCAGCCCTCCCGCGATCAGCGCCATTGCGAACATGATGACGCGGCGCACGCCAAAGCGGTTCATGAAGGCTGCCGCGAACGGACCGAACAATCCGAACAGCATGATGCGGATCGCCAGCGCCGAAGAAATCTGCGCGTTGTCCCAGCCGAATTCTTTCTCGAGCGGCACGATCAGCACGCCCGGCATGCCCATGGCCGCGGCGGTGACAAGCAGGGTGAGGAAAGTCACTCCGACCACGACCCATCCATAATGGACGTTGCGGCGGGCAAGTGTCGCGGCGAGCGCAATGCTGGGGGTCATGACGGCCTACGCGGTCCCGTCGTCACTTACATGACGATCATCATTTATCTTGCATATCAATGACGATCGTCATATAACTTGTCAAGCGTCGCCGTTCGGACGCATAGCTGAGGTGCGCCATGAGAGTGAGCCGGCAGAAGGCCGCCGAGAACCGTGAACGCATCATCGACGCGGCAGGCGCGCTGTTTCGCAAGAAGGGGTTTGACGGCATCGGCGTCGCCGACATCATGAAAGCGGCGCAGCTGACGCACGGCGGCTTTTATGGACACTTCGCCTCCAAGGACGACCTAGTCGCGCAAGCGAGCCAGCGGGCGATGGCGCGCGCCGCCATGAATTGGGCCAATGTAACCGCGAGCGCGCCAAAGAATCCCTACGCAGCCCTGCTTGACCATTATCTCTCGCCGCGCCACCGCGACGATCTGGGCCACGGATGCGCCTTCGCGGCGTTGAGCGGGGAGGCCGCACGGTGCGGCAAGCCGGTGCGGTCGGCATTTGCCAGCGGCCTCGAAGCGCTGATCGAAATCATTGCCAAGGCCGTTCCGGGCCGGTCGAAATCGGGCCGACGGCGCAAGGCGGTCGCCGCAGTAGCGGGATTGGTGGGTGCCTTGATGCTCGCCAGGGCCGTGGATGACCCGGCCCTGTCCAATGAAATCCTCGATGCAGCCAAACAGGAGCTTCTAGCGGCCGCAAACTGCTGACTGCGTTGCTGCTCGCACCAATCGGCTGGTCTGTGACCTTATTTCATAGTGGTCCGACGACGAAAAGGCGCGCTGTTCTTCTGCGGTGCAAAATGTCCTTATTGGCCCGTGGCGGACATTCTGCGCTTCGCAATTCCAATCGTAGTTCAGTGATTTCGCCGAGCCTTGCTCGATATCTGGGTGGACAAATCATCAATTTTGGAGAGGAAAGTTTTCAGAATTGGAGACGTGTTGGCCTTGTGATACCCGATGACGAGATCGATGGTCGGCGTCTCGCCTTTCAGGGGACGGCTGACGACAGACCACGGCAAGAAATGCTCTGCAGAGACCGGCAGCAGAGCCACACCGCGGGTTGAGGCAACCAGAGAAATGGCCATCGCAAAATTATCGATCTCGAGATGCGGCTTGAGTTCGATTCCAGTTCGCTTCAGATAAGCATCTATAACAGCACGCAGCACGCGCGGGATTTCTGATATCCCGATAAAGGTTTCACCGACAAGATCGTGCGGATCGATGGCCTTGTGCTCGGCGAGCGGATGATCGCTCGGCAGGATCACGACAAGTGGCTCCTTCGCTACTGTTTTGTATTCGAGATCGGGCTTCTGCTCTCGCCGGAGGAAAGCGATATCAAGCGTCCCGCGCTGCAGATCGTCTGCGAGCGTTGTCGAGTGGTCGCTGGAAACCCTGATTTCGATATTGAGCAATTCGTCGCGAAGAACGCTTGTGGCCCGAGGCAGCCAATCGACTTCCTGCCCGGTTTGGAAGCCCATGGCGAAAGTCGGTTTGGTACGTTGCGCGGCGCGCCGCGCCGCTTCCGCGGCGGCCTCTGCCTGAGTAAGCGCCAGCCGCGCATGATCGAGAAAGGCCCGGCCGGCAGCGGTCAATTCGATCCCATGCACGCTGCGGCTCATCAGCTGAACGCCGACCTCATATTCAAGATCGCGGATCTGGCGACTCAGCGAAGGCTGCGCCGTGTGCAGCTTTTTTTCGGCCGCGACTGTCAGGCTTCCCGCCTCCGCGACCGCGACGAAATAGCGAAGATGCCGTAGCTCCATGGCGGCCTTCCATATCTCCAAGGCATGCCCCTCATCTTACAAAGTCTTTTTCGCGGGCGCCAGGTAAGCCTATGTATGCCTCAACGGCAGCCGCCGAGACCGGTCTGCGATCTCCAAAGCGCTGCGGAAATTTCCATTGGACTTTGCGGGTAACCGCCGAGCAAATCGCGAGGATCAGAATATGAGTAGCCCAGTCGTCTTGATCACTGGCGCCCTGACCGGCATCGGTCGCGCCACCGCCGCCGCCTTTGCTAAGGACGGCGCCCACATCGTTGTCTCCGGCCGCCACGAGCCCGAGGGAAAAGCGCTTGCAGGCGAGCTTCGCAGCACGGGTGCCGAGGCGGAATTCATCGCCGCGGATGTGCGCCGCGATGACGACGTCCGCAACCTGATCGATCGCACGGTAGCGCGCTTTGGGCGCATTGATGCCGCAGTAAATGCCGCTGGCACCGAAGGTCAACCGGGACCGGTCACCGATCAGACCGCCGAGAGCTTTGCCGTCACCTTCGACACCAATGTGCTCGGCACACTGTTGAGCATGAAGCATGAGTTGCGCGTGATGCAGGCGCAAGCGCACGGCAGCATCATCAACATTTCCTCGACCTACGGGCATCAAGGCGCACGCGGCGCTTCGGTCTACGCCGCGAGCAAACACGCCGTGGAAGGCCTGACGAAGTCCGCAGCGCTCGAAGCAGCGGGCTCCGGCGTGCGCGTCAATGCCGTCGCGCCGGGTCCGATCGAAACTGGCATGCTCGCCCGCTTCACTGGAACGGCGGAACGAAAAGCCGCGCTCACCAAGACCGTGCCGCTCGGCCGCGTCGGGCAACCAGACGAGATCGCACGCGCCGCTGTCTTTCTCGCGTCCGACCGAGCCTCATTCGTCACCGGCCAGATTCTGGCTGCCGACGGCGGCAAGTCCGCTGGCTGAAGGCTCTGCCGTTTCGGGCCGCCAAACCAAGAGAACGACCGTGACCGCTCTCAACCACCAGACCACACAGACACAATTCGTCGACGCCGACGGCATACGCTTCGCTTATCGCCGCTTTGGCAAAACCGGTGGTGTGCCGCTGATCTTCAACGTGCACTTCAGGGGCACAATGGACCATTGGGATCCGGCGGTGACCGATGGCTTCGCCAAAGACCGCGAAGTCATTCTATTCGATAACGCCGGCGTGGCGAGCAGTTCAGGCGAGGTCCCGGGCGCCTTTGCGGAGATGGGAGCCAACGCCATTGCTTTCGTCAAAGCGCTTGGACTCAAACAGGTCGACGTGCTGGGTTTCTCGATCGGCGGCCTTGTCGCGCAGGAAATTACGCTCCAGGCCTCCGCTCTCGTCCGCCGTCTGGTTCTGGTCGGCACCGGACCGCGCGGCGGCGAGAGCATGGATACCGGTACACCGGAAGGCAAACAGATCTTCGGAGCGACCTATGAAAATCCGGACGATCTTTGGCTCAGTGTTCATTTCACGCCATCCGATGCCAGCCAACGGGCAGGACGCAAATTTCTTAAGCGCTTTCGGCTCCGTACCAAGGATCGCGACCCCGAAGTGAGCGAGAAGGCCGCACTGGCGCAGCGCACTGCTATTGCCCAATGGGGTGCCAAGCGCGACCGGCCCTGGGATTACCTGAAAAACATCAAACAGCCGACGCTCGTCGTCAGCGGCAGCAATGACGTCATCATCTACACGATCAATTCGTACATCCTGCAGCAGAACCTGCCGAATGCGCAGCTGATCATTTATCCGGATTCGGCCCACGGCTCTCTGTACCAGTATCCCGAACTGTTCGTCCGTCACGCTTCGATGTTCCTCGATGAAGATTAGACGGCGTAAGGCTTCGCCGCACCAGGCAATCAGGAGATTGATCATGCCAAACCTTGCCGGAAAGACAGCTCTCGTCACCGGCGCGTCGCGCGGCATGGGCCGCGCCAGCGCACTCGCGCTTGCCGCGGACGGCGCTCAGGTTCTCGTGCATTACGGCCGCGGCGCCAAGGAAGCTGACGCTGTTGTCGCGGAGATACGCAAAGCCGGCGGCCGTGCCGATGCCTTAGCGGTTGATCTCGCCGCCGCGGATGGTGCGCATAAGCTCGCCAAACAATCCCGGAGCATCATCGGTGATCGCCTCGACATCCTGGTCGCCAATGCAGGAATCTCGAAAGCAGCGACCATTGAGGAAACAACCGTCGAAGACTTCGACAGACTCTTCAGCGTCAACGTTCGGGCGCCCTTCTTTCTTGTCCAGCAGCTCCTTCCGATCCTATCGAAAGGAAGCAGCATCATTTTTGTCTCGTCCCTCGTGGCACATTCCGTTCTCGGTACGACCCCGATCCCGGCCTATGCCGCAACCAAGGGCGCTATCGACACGTTTGTGAAGCACTTCGCCGCGCTCCTTGGCGCGCGGGGCATCCGCGTCAATGCGGTGGCCCCCGGCGTCGTCGACACTGATATGTCGAGCCTTACCAAGACCGATGCCGGCCGCGATTTCGTGCTTGGGCTGCAAGCGCTCAAGCGCGTGGCGCAGCCCGACGATATCGGAGGTGTCGTCGCTTTTTTGGCATCGGAGGATGCGCGGTGGATTACCGGCGACACCATCCCCGTCGATGGTGGCTCGAAGCTTTGACCGCGAGGACTAGTCGCATGTCGAGAACCACCCCAGAACAGAACAAGGCGCTCGTACTCGAAGCCTTCGACACGCTGTTCAACAAACGTGATTACGAGGCAGCATCCCGCTTCTGGTCCGACAAATACATCCAGCACAGCGCTCACATCGAACCGGGTCGCGAAGGGTTGTTCAGCCTCATCCGCAGCCTTCCCGACAGCCTGCGCTACGAGCACGGTCTTATTCTGGCGGAGGGCGATTACGTTATCGTCCACGGCCGTTTTTCGGGTAACGGACGACCAGCAGCATGGGTCGCCGCCGATATAGTGCGGATCGAGAACGGCGTTCTGGCCGAGCATTGGGACGTACTCCAGGACGAGGCGACCCAAGCCGAATCGAAGAGCGGATTGCCTATGTTCGGCGACCACTTTCTCGCATGACGGGATTTTCTCGAGGGGATGACGTCCCCATGCTCTCCAAGCCCAGCCTCGTAATCGACGTGATCCGCAAGGCGGCAGACGCCGTTCAAAAAGCCTAAGGCGCGTGGGAAGGCTAATCGATTTTGGAGAGACCGCCTCGACGGGTTTGTGAGCGGCATTGCAAGATATGGCTTTACTTAAAAGGAGATATCAATATGCGTGCTGTTCGGCTCACAGCTTTTGGCAACCCTGTCGACGGTCTTGAGTATCGCCGCTTTCCAGCTTCACTTGGAGGGAGCGGATGGTCATATCGGCGAGCGGCCTTTCCAGCCTGCCCCCTGACGCGGACCCGCAGCAGTTGGCGATGCTGGCCATCAATCCCCCGACCGCGGCGCTGCTGCTCAGCGAGTATGTCAACCTGAAGCCGGGCGAGTGGGTGGTGCAGAACGCCGCCAATTCTGGTGTCGGGCGGTGGGTGATCGCCTTCGCGAAAACGCGTGGCCTGAAGACCGTCAACATCGTCCGGCGCCCGGAGCTCGTGGCCGAGCTTGAGGCGATCGGCGGAGACGTCGTCGTCGTCGACTCTCCGGATGTCTCGGAAAGGATCAAAGTGGCTGTCGGTCAGGCTGAGCTCCGCCTGGCGCTTGATGGTATCAGCGGCCCGGCGACGGGCGTGCTCGCAGCGACGCTCTCGCCCCGCGGCACGCTCGTCAGCTTTGCGGCCATGAGCGGGGGTCCGATGTCCATCAGCCCGCTGGACGTTATCTTCAAGTCTGTCACCGTGCGGGGCTTTTTCTTGGGCCACCCGGAATTTGCGGCCAAACTTGCGCCAGCAGTCGTGCAGGCGGCGGAGATGATCGCCTCCGGCCGGCTGCAGATACCAGTGGCCGGGACCTACCCCCCTCTCCTCCGTCAAAGAAGCCATCGCGCATGCGCAACGCGGCGGAAAGATCCTTCTGGACGTTGCCGGATCATCCACCTGACTGCATGAGTCTGCTTTTGGCCAAAGCAGACATCTTGATCGCGTGGGGGAATGTCCGCTTTCGGGGGTAAAGCGGACATCGAAATCTAAGAGCGTCACGTCCGCTTTTGACCCGGAACGGAACTGGACTCGATTAATTTGCCGCGATGCACAACGGGCTTCGCGTCCTCTAACTTAGCCTGTTAAGGTACCGCGTTCTTAGCGCCAAAACACAGACATTAAGCGCACTT
>DASZCJ010000185.1:0-2635 GCA_035943155.1 Xanthobacteraceae bacterium
GCTCGAACAAGCGCCGGGCCCTTGTGAGATCGCCTTCGGCAGCTTACGACTGGCATCGGGATCTTCGTCTTCGAGACCGCCAAGGAACTCGGCGGCCGCCCGTGTCTGCCGCTCCGGCAGGGACCAATCGATGTCACCCGGTGCTTTGCCGTGGTAACGACTGGCGTCGGCCTCGATGACGCTGGCATCAATGGCGAAACCCTCGCCTTTAATCAGACCAGCGTCCATGCAGGCCCGTACCACCGCTTCAAAGACTTGGCGCAAGAGATCACTGTCGCGGAAACGGCCGTGACGATTGACCGAGAACGTCGAGTGATCAGGCACCTTGTCGTCGAGATCGAGCCGACAAAACCACCGATACGCCATGTGCAGCTCGACTTCCTCGCACAGCCGCCGCTCGAAGCGGATGCCGTAGCAATAGCCGACGATCAACATTCGGATCATAAGCTCGGGATCAATCGAAGGCCGGCCGGCCAATGTCGCTATAGAAGGGTATGAGCTTCTCCCTGAGCTCAATCAGTATCCGCGTCACGACCGGATTGATCCGGCGCAACAAATGGCCCGCCGGGATGCGCCGTTCGAGGTTGAACAGGTAAAACAACTGGCTCTGATCGCCCGTCTGTCGACCCATCATGGCAAACCTCCGCCGCTGAATGTCGCCAGCAGACGGAATCACTGTTCGCCAAAAATCACGTGCCCTTTTTCAACGCTATCGGCCCTTTTCGGAAGTCGCGCGATGTCCGAGTTAGGTCTAGAATGAGCGGAATAACGGACATCAGTCAGAGATGCCAGTTTTTCGTCTGTAAGCCACCCTCATAGACGGAAATACTGTGGAGCCGCTCGGAGGGCCGCGATCGGTCGGCCTTGCATTTCCAGAATCTCGAGGGGGCCGCCTGGCGTGTCGTCATCGAACACGGCGATCCACCAACCGCCCAGTATTCCAAGCGAAGTGACGTTGCCCCCTGAATTGATCCGAGTCGAACTGGAGTCTGGCCCTTGGGGAAAGGACCAGACGATGAAGCGACAGAAGCATACGGAAGAGCAGATCATTGCGATCTTGAAGGAGCACGAGGCCGGGATGAAGACGGCCGATTTGTGCCGCAAATACGGGATCAGCGAAGCCACCTTCTACAACTGGAAAGCCAAGTACGGCGGGCTGGAGGTCTCCGAGGCTAAGCGGCTGAAGGGGCTGGAGAGCGAGAACACGGCCGCATCAAATCATGGGGATCAGTTTCGTCGCTCAGCCAGCGAGTGTAGTCGCCGGGCGTAAGGATCAGCGGCATACGATTGTGGATTTAGGCCACCAATTCATTGGCATCGTCGTGATTATAGTGCAGGTGCGAACCCACTCGCTTGAGTGCGCCTCATCGCGGCGCCAGCGGAATAGCTTGGTTCTGTCCTGTTAGCAGCGGCGTAATACGCCGTACCGTGACGCGGCGGTTGGCTCTTTCAGGACCTTGGGTCGGAACCTTCAAATACTGATCGCCGTAGCCCTGGGTCGTCAGATTCTCGGCGGGAACCCCAAACTGCTGACTCAGCACCAACGCCACAGATTCCGCGCGCCGATCCGATAGCGATAGGTTGTCAATCTCGGAGCCGACTGCATCGGTGTGGCCTTCGATCAAAAAAACCTCGCTGGGATTAGCCGCAACGGCACGGTTGATGCCGTCAGCGATCACCGCCAAGCGGTCAATCTGGTCAGGGGAAACCTCCCAGGAACCAGTCTCGAAGGTCACCGTATTCAGGTCCACGCTCGGCATGCGCTCGCGTAACGGAAAACTGTAGCGAATCTCATCGAGTGTATAAGGCCGCTGAATGTAATCCACCGGTGCGGCCCACAGCGCGTCATAGATGTCATCAGGCTGCGCATATTCGGCGTCAACAATGTAGTGCTCGCGCGGGATGCGGATCACCGGCGGCGGCAGATCGACGAAAAAGCCGAAGGGCATAGGTGGTCCGCTATAGCGGTTGTCGATGATAATGATTTCCCGTCCGTCCGGCAGGCGTCGGTAACGACGCAAGAGACGGCCGCTCTCGTCGTTCACCGAGTAGACGCGCGAGCCATCCGGCCGCTCGAACACTGTTACCGTATCGGCGCCCCGTCGTTCGATGTGCACGTCTTGTGCCTGCCATCGGAAGCGATCAGCGTCGTTGTGGCGGATGATAGCGCGTCCACCTTCTTCGACAATAACGCGTCCCGGTTCCTCGATCAGGACACGGTCGCCCTCACGCACCTCGCGGCGGGCGCCGCGCACGTCATCGAGCCGGCGCGCATTATCCTGTGCCGGAGGCGGCACGAAGGCGCGCTGCACCTGCGCCCCTGGAGACCCAGGCAGCGGAGCCGGTGGCTGCAGCGCGGATGGGGCAATGGCGGGCTGGCCAAGTGGCTGCTGTGGCGAAATCGGTCGAGGTGGTTGCCCGGTGGGACCGCCGGCGCCGGGCTGACCTTGCTGCCGCGCGCCGGGCGGAGGCTGCGGAACTCCAAGGGGCTGTGCACCCTGTGAGGGCGGCTGGACTTGCCGCTGTACGGGTGGCGGCTGAACCTGACGCTGCTGTGGCGGAGGCGGTGGCGGCGGTTGCACCTCACGTTGCTGTGGCGGAGGCGGCGGTGGCTGCACCTGACGCTGCTGTGGCG
>DASZCJ010000186.1:0-1756 GCA_035943155.1 Xanthobacteraceae bacterium
ATGCATCATCTTCATACCGGCGAAGACATCACGATCACGTACAAGCGCAACGGGCGTTACGACGAGAGCGCGCTGGAGAAGCTTAACTGGTTCTTGCGCGACTGGAGGCGTGGCGAACAGACCCGCATGGACCCGCACCTCATCGACTTGGTTTGGGAAGTACAGCGCGAAGCCAATGCGAAGGAGCCGATCGAAGTTGTCTGCGGCTATCGGGCGCCGCAAACCAACGCAATGCTGCGGCGGCGCAGCGGCGGCGTAGCGCGTTTCAGCCAGCACATGCTCGGCCATGCGCTGGACTTCTACGTTCCCGGAATCCCGCTCGAACAGCTTCGCGAAGTCGGCTTGCGGCTACAGCGCGGCGGTGTGGGCTTCTATCCGACCTCCGGCTCGCCCTTCGTGCACATGGACACTGCAGGCGTGCGCATGTGGCCGCGCATGACCCATGAGGAGTTGGCGCGCGTATTCCCAGATGGACGCACCGTCCACATTCCGAGCGACGGCAAGCCGCTGCCGGGATATGCGCTGGCGTTGACCGAGATCAGAAAGCGCGGCGGCACGCCCTCGGAGATCTCGCTCGACGCGGCGCGCAGCGTCGGCGTAAATGTCGAGACGGTGTTGGCCAGCAACGAGCGGCCCGCCGTCAATCCGTTCGCCAAGCTTCTGGGCCTCGCTCGCGAGGCGGACGAAGAGGACGATGCCGCGGCGCGGTCGGCGACAGCGGCGGTTTCGGCCCCGCTTCGGGCGCAGCCCAAGCCGGCCATGCCGGCTAGTATCGCCACGGCCCAACGCAACGTGGACAACAAGCCGGCTGCGGGCAGCATTGCCGATGCCGGGCCCGGCAAGCCGGCAAGCGATGCGTCGACGCCAAAGGTCGTTCAAGTTGCAGCGCTGTTGCCGCCGTCGCCGTCGGCTGCTCCGACGCAAACGACCGACGCTGCGAGCGCCGCAACGGCCAACGATATCATCCGCACGCGCGGCTATTGGCAGGGTCCGCCAGACGGCATGACGACCGCCCCGCCCTCTGCTCGCCCGTCGCGCCGTGAGGCTTCGCCGAAGTCCAACGGCAAGGGCGGGGCCACTGGAGCGATTGGTCCCTTCCCCGACCCGCGTGTCGACCACGCCGCCGAAGTGACGCTGGCCTACGCTGAGCAGCCGCCGGCGCACTCCTCCGAAAAACCCTCTATCGCTGGTGTCGCCGCGTTGCGCGCCGCCGCAATTTCCGCCGAGCCGGAGATTCGTCCAGCGCAAGCGCTTTATTCCGAGCAGGATGCTCCCGCCGCACCGGTTATGCCGAGCGGCACCACCATCGCCGTTAAGCGCGTTGCTAATCAGGTCGCCTCGTCAATTCTCAGCGCCGGCGCATCGTCCGTGATCGCGATCAAGGCCGGCATGCGTCTCGAAAATCCCTGGATACGGGCGGTGCTGATGGCACCAAACGTGCACCGCTTCCTGACGACGCTTGCGCTGGGTGCGCGCGATTTCCGCTCGCTCGCCGCGCTCATGGTCAAGCCGCGCAGCGCGGTGATGATGACGTTCGCCGCCGATCCCTATCCCGGGCTGAACCACGAGCGCTTTAGCGGCCCCGCGGTCGTGTTCGTCTCAACTGTAAGCTATCAGACGCGCACTGCGGTTTTGCAGTAGGCCTCATCACTGCCGAAATGAAGTGAGTACGGTTTGCGGCTGGCCGTCACGCCCTCGGCAATGACACCGGCCTATTCGAGCATGCCGAGCGCATGCAGATAGGTGTGTAGGAGAG
>DASZCJ010000187.1:0-3260 GCA_035943155.1 Xanthobacteraceae bacterium
AAAATCCATTCGATCGACTATCCCGATCACGCGCGCTTTATTCGCGTCACCGGCACGAACCTGGATCGCATCGATCGCGTGCGCTTCGATCTGAACACCGGCGAAGTCAAACGGATGACGCCGCAGCAGGCGACGTGACCATGGCCGTCGTGCCCGCCGAGCTGCGGGGCATGTTCGACGACGGCGGCGAACTCGCGCTCATCGACGTGCGCGAAGAGCTGATCTATTCGCAAGGCCACCTCTTGCTGGCGCGTTCGGCGCCGCTCAGCCGGCTGGAATTGAAATTTGCGCAATTGGTGCCGCGGCGCGCGACGCGGATCGTGCTGTGCGACGATGGCGACGGACTTGCCGAACGCGCGGCAAAAGTTCTGGCGCGCAACGGCTATACCGATTTGCGCATCCTCGCTGGCGGCGTGACGGCCTGGGCGAAGGCCGGCTTTGAGCTGTTCACCGGCGTCAATGTGCCGAGCAAAGCATTCGGCGAATTCATCGAACATGAAGAGGCAACGCCAAGTATCGCGGCGGAGGAACTGGCAACGCTGCTGCGCGGCGGCGCCGATCTCGTCGTCCTCGACAGCCGGCCGTTCGATGAATATGCGCGGGTTTCTTTTCCGAGCGCGACCAATGTGCCCGGCGCCGAACTGGTGCTGCGCGTGCGCGATATCGCGCCCTCGCCAGACACATTGGTGGTGGTCAATTGCGCCGGCCGCACCCGCAGCATCATCGGCACGCAGTCCCTGATCAATGCCGGTCTGCCGAACAAGGTCGTTGCCCTGCGCAACGGCACCATGGGTTGGAGCCTTGCTGGATTGTCGTGCGAAAGCGAGCGAGACAAACGCGCGCCGACCGTTTCACCGGAAAAGTTGGATTGGGCGAGACGTGCCGCGCGCCGCGTGGCGCAAGATTGCGGGGTCGTAACCATCGATCGGGCAAAGCTTGACGCCTGGCGAGCGGATACGGAGCGCACGCTGTATGTGTTCGACGTCCGCGATCCCGCCGAATACGAGGCCGGTCACGTCGCCGGCGCGGTTTGCGCGCCGGGTGGCCAATTGGTGCAAGCGACCGATCAATATATCGGCACGCTGGGTGCGCGTATCGTGCTGACTGATAATCTGGAAGTCCGCGCCGCCATGACCGGCTCCTGGCTGCGGCAAATGGGTCTTGCCGACGTCAATGTGCTGGCCGAGGCCGGCCCCGAGACGGGCTGGCCAAAGAGCCCGATTCTTGAAAGCGACACGCGCCCGGAGGCTGCCATCGACTGCGTGGCGCTCACTGAATTGCTGGCGCGCAATGCTGCGACGGTGATCGATCTCTCACTGAGCCGGAATTATCTCTCCGGACACATTCCGGGCGCCCGGTTTGCGATCAGAGCGCGGCTCGAGCAAGCGCTGAAGAAAATCCGCCTCGACGGCACGCTCGTGCTCACATCGGAGGATGGCACGCTGGCAGAGCTTGCGGTCATCGAAGCCGCGAGCGCGAGTAACCAGCCGGTGTGCTTTCTAAAAGGCGGCAACGCCGCCTGGCGCGCTGCCGGCCATCCATTCTCGGCCGAGGCGAGGATGGCCGACGAGGCCGTCGACCAATGGCGCAAACCCTACGAGCGCTTCGGCGACACCAAAGCCGCGATGCAGGACTATCTGGCCTGGGAAGTGGATCTTCTGCCGCGCATCAAACACGACGGCTTGTTGCAGTTCGAGCGGTTCAGGCCGCGGCCTGCAGCAGAAGCTCGCTGAGGCGCTCCGGCATATCGATCATGACGTCATGGCCGCATGATACGTCGTAACAGCGCCATGTCGGATCCGATTGTACGGTCGCAAAGGCGCGATCGAAGGCCGGGTTGTTGTAGCCCTTTGCCCGAATATAGGTCTTGCGTGCGATCCGCTCGCGAGCGCCGGTGAGCGAAATGGCGGACGTAAAGGTTGCGATCGGCTGCGGAACGCAGAGGCTGTCGACCCAATGACGGTCGGCTTCGTTGACGCCGAACGCTTCCGCCGAACGCGGCGGCACGCCAAGATCGCCACGCTGCACGGCTGCGCGAATGCCGTCCTGAACCGCGGGCCCGGTGAGATCCTGTATCGTGTCGCCGTCGTTCGGTAGAAACGCGTCGAGAAACACGATCGCGCGCATGGTCGCGGCCATTTGTTCGGCGACCCCGGAAATTAGGAATCCACCGTAGGAATGACCGCACAGCACCACGTCGTTCAGCCGCTCCCATTTGATGACGTTTATGACGTCGGCGATGTGAGTGCCGATGTCGATGTCAGGCCGCAGCAGATGCGCGCGTTCGCCTAAACCGGTAAGCGTCGGCGCAAAAACAACGTGTCCGCTACCGCGAAGCCGGTCGGCAACCCGTCGCCAGCACCAGCCGCCGTGCCAAGCGCCGTGGACCAGCACAAACGTATAGGCCATGAAACTTCCCCCGCTGCCCGAGCGCGGCGCGCGCCTACGGTTGCCACGCTGCGTCGGCAGCGGGTTGTTCACGCGTGTCGCCGCGAGCTCTATCGATGATCTGCAACAGCGCGCGCAGCACCTCGTTCACGCCCTGCCCGCTGACCGCCGAGATGACCAAGGGCGTATTCTCAGCCGCGCGCCGCAATTGCGCTATCTGTCGCTCGACTTGCTCCGAAGTGAGCGCATCGGCCTTATTGAGCGCGATAATCTCAGGCTTTTCGGCGAGCCCGTGCCCGTAGGCTTTCAGCTCGGCGCGCACCGTCTTATAGGCGGCGCCGGCATCTTCGCCGGTGCCATCGATGAGGTGCAGCAGCACGCGGCAGCGCTCGACATGTCCGAGGAAGCGGTCGCCGAGGCCGACGCCTTCATGAGCGCCTTCGATCAGGCCCGGAATATCGGCGAGCACGAATTCGCGGCCGTCGACGTCGACCACCCCGAGCTGCGGATGCAGCGTCGTAAATGGATAGTCGGCGATTTTTGGCTTGGCCGCGCTTACGGCGGCAAGCAGCGTCGACTTGCCCGCGTTCGGCAGGCCGATGATACCAGCGTCCGCGATGAGCTTCAGCCGCAACCGAATCGTAAGTTCGACGCCGGGCTGACCGGGATTGGCGTGGCGCGGCGCACGATTGGTCGAGCTCTTGAAATGGGCATTGCCGAAGCCGCCATTGCCGCCACGGGCAAGCGCGGCGCGTTGCCCGACCTCGGTGAGATCGGCCAGCAGCGTCGCTCCGTCCTCATCATAAATTTGCGTGCCGACTGGCACTTTGAGAACCGCGTCGGCGCCGTTGGCACCATGACGATCCTTACCC
>DASZCJ010000188.1:0-2115 GCA_035943155.1 Xanthobacteraceae bacterium
ACATTAGTCACCGATACCGTTACATATAGCGTCGAACCTCGCCCATCTCGGACGTGGCCCGGCAGGCGTTGCCGGATCGCGGGGCGAGTGCGGTGCCCGCGGGCGGACTTGCAACCCGCTCCCGGGCGGCTTTGGGCATCAGCCTGCCGGCACTACGACCGGCGCGCGAGGTGCTATCGCTGGACTGGGACAGGCAGGGGCGGGTAACGCCCACTCAAAGGGACACGCAAAACGTGTTTCGCCACGTCCCAGGAAGCCTGGCCTGGAGTTGCGCCGAAGACGACGAAAGTCCCTTTGGCGAAAGCCGCGGTGGAACGCCGACAGTCGTGCGCCTCACGCTTGAGGCGCGGCCGTGCCCGTAAGGCACGGCATAATTCCTCATTGCGTCTGTCGGCGTTTCGCCTCCGATTTTCTTTTGTCATTGCGAGCGAAGCGAAGCAATCCAGAGCGGAGTGAGAGACTGGATTGCTTCGTCGCTATCGCTCCTTGCAATGACGGACATGCGAAGCGGGCTTAAGCGAGGAGCCATAGCAGGCGCCACCCCTGCTTTCTCCTGCGCTCTCCGTTTCGCGCTTCACGTGACTGCTTTTTGCATAACTCGGGCGCTCAGCCGCGCCGCGAGAACGATGACACTCACCCTCCCCTGGAGGGGGAGGGTCGCGCACCAAAGGTGCGCGGGGTTGGGTGAGCGACGTTTAGGTCGAGGCGCGGCGGTGCGGTTACTTTCACCCCCTCCCGCTCGCGGAGCCTGCCATCGGGCCGGCCACTTCGGGCCGGACCCGTTGGCTCGCGACCCTCGGATCAAGTCCGAGGGCAAGCTCTCCCCCCTCCAGGGGAGGTGAAAGTCGAGCGTGCGGCGAATCTGTTTTAACCTAGCCTGATCCGTAGTCAGGAGGCCCACATGACTCACTTGCCCGATCATCGCTGTGGCAATACCGCGATGCACCTGCCTAGCCGCAGAGGCGTCGTTATTGCGCTGGCATCCGCCGCCGTACTGTCGTCGCCGTCGGCGCTTGTCGCTGCCGATGGCTCGCCGGAAGATCAACAATTCATGCGCATGGCGATCGATGAGGCGCGCCAGGGCGACTACGCCTTCGGCGCGGTGATTGTGCGCGACGGGCAAGTTTTGGCGCGCGGGCGCAATCTCGGAAAAACCAACGACGACCCGACGGCGCATGGCGAGATGGTGGCGATCCGCCGCTTTCTTGCCGATCACGGCAGCGCGGCGCTGCGCGGCACGACGCTCTATACGTCCGGTGAGCCGTGCGTGATGTGCATGGGCGCAATCGTCTGGTGCGGCATCGGCCGGTTGGTCTTTGCCGCCTCGGTGCCGCAGATCGGAGCAAGGATGAATCAAATCATGATCACGAGCGCCGAGGTGGCGGCGAGATCTTCGTTCGATCCGATCACAATCAGTGGCGGCGTGCTGGCGAATCAGGCCATGCAGCTTTTCGACAAATAATTTTTGTGGGCGCCGCCCGTAAAGGAAAGCCGTCAGGAAAATGTAAAAGCGTCATGATAGGCGCCCTGCACACTGCCGCCAGGCAACGGACCGCCGCCCGGCACGTGCACCATATTCCCGATCACGGCGGCGGTCGCGCCGTGCAAGCCGTGACGCGGGATCGGCATCGGCGTCAGTGCCTCCCAGCTATCGGTTTTCGGATCGTAAGCTTCGTTGGTGCCGAACACGCGTCCGGTCGCTTCGCCGCCAAAGACGACGATCTTGCCGTCGATATAAACCGCCGAGACGCCGCTGCGTGCCGTCGGCAGGGGCGCACGGAAAGTCCACGCATCGGTCTTGGGATCATAGACGGCGTTCAAGCTGGTGTTGAAATCGTAGGAATCCATGCGTCCGGCGATCGCGTGGATTTTGCCATCGACCACGGCGACGCCCATGTGGTCGCGTTGGCCGACGAACGGCTGCGTTCCGGTCGAGCCGCGCATGCCGCCAAGGATCGTATATTTGTCGCTCGTCGGATCGTAAATCTCGTGCCATTCGACCGAGCGCACGTCGCGGCCGCCGAGCAGGTGAATTTTGCCGTCGAGTACGATCGCCGAAATCGCGCCGCGCGGCCGCGCCAATCCGGCGATCGGCTGCCAAGCGTCGCTCGCGGT
>DASZCJ010000189.1:0-6976 GCA_035943155.1 Xanthobacteraceae bacterium
TGCGCGTGCTCCCGCCGCCGCCAACTAAAGCATGATCCCGAAATGTGGGAGTTTTCGGAAAAAATCATGCTCAAACAAAAAAGCCAGAGTGCGATGACGATTTAACGAAACTCTCATCCCGCTCTAGCTTTTTGTTCGAGCATGATCTTCCGAAAACCGGTTCCCACTTTTCGGGATCGTGCTTTAGTTGGCGGTCGCGGGAGCACGCGCATTCGGCGCCGGTGCGCCAGGGACGCGCGGGGGTCCAGGCTTTCGTCCGGAAGCAGGTGGCGGACTGGAGGATGGCGGCGCAGGCGAAGGGGTCGATTGTGCGATTGGGCCGCCTATCGGCTGCGCGCAATCGCTCAGCCAAATGTCGTAGATCGGATGCTCGACGGCGTGAAGACCCGGGCTCGATGCAAACATCCATCCGGTAAAGATGCGCTTTATCTCGCCCTGTAACGTCACTTCATCAACTTCGACAAAAGCATCGGTGTTGGTCGGCTCGGTCGGCGGTCGCGTGTAACAGGCGCGGGCGGTGACCTGCAGGGCGCCAAATTGCACTGTTTCTCCGACCCCCGCGTCAAACGAGATCGTGCGCCCGGTGATTTTGTCGAGACCGGCGAATACCGCACGCGCATTTTCAATCTTCTGTGTGGGCGCCTCGGTGACAACCGTGTCGTCGGGACGTGGCGAGGTATCGACCGGCTGCTGCGGCGGCGGATTTGCGGGTGCAGGTAAGTTGCGGTTCTGCGGAGGAGGCGCCAATGACGCACCGGCCGGAGGCGGCAACGGCTGCGACTGGATTCCGCTAGGCGCGCGCACCGATCCTTGCGGAGGCGAAGTCTGCTGAGGGCGCGGGTATTGCTGAGCCGGATATTGCTGAGGCGCTGGAGATTGCCCGGGATATTGCACTGCAGGCGGTTGCGGCGGAAATGGCCCGCTCGGCACGTCGGCGGGCGGCCGTGGCGGCGGATCGAAAGTGCTGCCGAATTGGGCCGCACCCGGCCCAGCCACCAGGGTACCGCCGATCACAACCAAGAGTGCGGCGATTCGAGTCATGTTGGATTGTTTTTGTAGGTTCTTTGCTTGGTGCAGCGGCCGCGTTTTGCGCGGGCCCCGGTTAACATGCCGAATGCGGCGAAATGGGGGATTGGTAGAGTTCGCATAGACCCACGCCGCCATGCCCGATCACTGATCGCCCGGATTCCAGGCCTTGTAGTCTCCTGTCGCTTTCGGTCTGCGGCCCTCCGCCAGCATCGAACCGCTCGGCCTGTGCGCCGCCGGGGTACCGGTGAGATTGGGTTCGTGTGGCTTTTCCCATCGATGTGACTTTACTTGCTCCTGTGTTGGCGGCGTGTCGACGATGTGATGGAGCCAGCCGTGCCAGCTTGGTGGAACCAGCGATGCTTCGGCGATACCCTTATAGATCACCCACCGACGGTCGATACCAAGCGCCGGATCAATCTTGCCGTTCTTAGTCCGGTAATAGCGATTACCAAGTTCGTCATGTCCGACGAATTCGCCGTAGAGCCAAGTCGAGAGTTGCGTTCCAAACGTTTGGCTGTTCCACCAGGTGAACAGCCGCTGTAGAAAAGTTTTCATCCGATGGAGGCCTAATCAAGTTCTTCGGAAAATGTGTCGAAGCCGCTCGCAAGAAAGTGTGGTCTTTTGCTTGCGAAGATTCGATCCCGAACTAGTAATTGCCAGTTGGCGGCAAAGTTGTCCAGCGCGGAAACCGAATGAAACCGTCGGTCTGATGGGGCGTTTTCAATTATATTTTGTGTCATGTGGCAAAACATAGCTAAAAGCTTTCAAACAGAACTAAACGACCTCAGCAACGGCGTGTCCTTCGCGCCAGCCTGGGCGATTTGGGCGGCATTACTGGTTGGCGTTTTTGTTGTCGCATGCCTTGTGCATGCGGGCGTGCGCGCGTTCTTACATCGGTTATTCCGGAGTCGTCGGCCGTATTTGAACCGCGTGCTCGATGCGACGAAAAATCCGATACGCTTGGCCCTCTTGCTCTTGGCGCTGGCTATCGCGCTGCCAACCGCGCCGCTCGGTCCTGGCGGCAAGTTTATTTTTGTTCACTGCTTGGCGCTGGGCACCATTTGCTTAATTGGTTGGATAAGCCTGAAGGTGCTGCATGTCGGCGCCAATCTCTATCTGCGCAACTTCCGCATCGACGTTCCCGACAATCTATTGGCGCGCAAACACGTGACGCAGGTGCGCGTGCTGGTGCGGGTGCTCGACACGATCGTCGTCTTGCTGTCGTTGGGCTTCGCCCTCATGACGTTCGATACAGTGCGCCAGTATGGGATCAGCCTATTTGCATCCGCCGGCGTCGCCGGCTTGATTTTCGGGCTCGCCGCCCAACCGGTCTTAAGTAATCTCATTGCCGGAATTCAGCTGGCGATGACGCAGCCAATCCGGCTTGAAGACGCCGTGACGGTTCAGAACGAATATGGATGGGTCGAAGAAATCACCGCAACCTATGTCGTCATCCGCCTCTGGGACCTCAGGCGGCTGATCGTGCCGCTCAATTATTTCATTCAACAGCCATTCTACAATTGGACGCGGCAGGCGGGAGCTAACATCGGCAGCGTGCTGCTTTACCTTGATTACACCGCGCCGATCGATCGTATTCGCGATAAGGCCGTTGAGCTGGTCGGACAAACCGAGTTGCCGGGCGGCAAGCTCGTCAATGTGCAGGTCACCAATACCAGTACCGAGGCCATCGAGCTGCGCCTCCTTGTCACGGCAGCCAGTGTCGGCGACACATCCAATCTCTGCGCCGAGCTCCGCGAAAGGCTTATCGGCTTTCTTCAACGCGAATATCCGGAAGCGCTGCCGCGGCGGCGTCACCAAATCATCGAATTCGCGGGCCGCCAACCGGACAAGCCGATGGATCCTCGCAAATGACGTTTACCGCGGCACGATTGCTCTAACAGCCTCATCGCAACTATGCTGTTCAATGTCGTGGGACACGAGCCGATGAGGCTGCCCTGGCTCGGTCCACACGGGAAGAAAGCTCGGGGAAAATATGTATCGCAGGCTAAAAGGGGTGCTGGCCATCGCCGGTTTGGTGCTGGCCGGTTTGGTGCTGGCCGGTTTGGTGCTGGCCGGTTTGGTGCTGGCCGGTTTGGCGCTCGCGCCGGTGCCGGCAAACGCAGCGGATTATCCCTCGCGCCGCATTACGCTCATCGCGCCCTGGCCGCCCGCAGGCGCCATCGATACGCTATGTCGAGAGCTCGCGCCTGGCGTTGGCGACCTCCTTGGGCAGCCGGTCGTGGTCGAGAACCGACCTGGCGCCGGATCCACGATCGGCACCGCGGACGTCGCCAAAGCCGCGCCCGACGGCTACACGCTCGTCATGGCTGGCAGTGGCTCGCTGGCAATCAGCCCGACGCTCTATAAACAGCTGTCCTACGATCCACGAAAGGACTTCACCCCGATCGCGTTAATTGGGCGAGTTCCTTTTGTCCTGGTCGTCAATCCCTCCCTGCCGGTCCAATCCGTCGCCGACCTGATCAGCTACGCCAAAGCTCATCCGGGATCGCTGACCTATGGCTCGGGCGGCGCCGGTTCGCCGCACCAGCTGTTTGCCGAAATGTTCAAGAGCATAACTGGAATTGAAATGACGCATGTGCCCTACAAAGGCAGCGCACCGGCCCTCACTGATGTGATGGGCGGGCATATCGCCTTGATGTTCGCCGATCCCGCGCCGGCCCTGCCACTGGTCAAAGCGGGCAAGGTGCGCGCCCTTGGCGTCACCTCGGCAGCGCGCCTACCTTCGGCGCCCGATATCCCGCCACTGGCCGAGGCCGGAGTGCCCGGTTTCGATGCCGCGGGTTGGGGAATGGTCGTCGCGCCTGCGCACACGCCGGCCGCCATCGTGACCAAACTCTACGATGCCTTTCGCGCCGTAGAATCTCGCCCCGAGATTCGCGATCGTTTGATCTTGGTCGGCTTGGTGCCGCAGACCAGCCCGCCTCCTGGCACGCTCCAGGCTTTCATCGACGACGAGATGCTGCGCTGGGGCAAAGTCGTGAGGACCGCCGGCGTTGCTGGGACCGAGTGACGTCGCATTTTGTTACCGTCGCCGGCCCTGCAGCAACGCGGCAACGATTTCATCCCACTCCGACGAGAGTTCACCCGTCGCCCGTTTGCGGCGCGCCTGACGATACCAATAGGCCGCATTGTCCAGATCGCCCTCGACACGATGAAGATAGGCGTGCACCCACGCGCATTCCTGGTCATGCCCGCTCATCGCGATGCGATGTGCTTTGTCCCATTCGCCGCCGGCCGCCCACCACAACGCTTGCAGCGCAGTAGAGATACCGGCCGGAGGCGTTTTCTTGTTAAGCGATTGCTTGAATGCGGCGGGCGTCATGTGGCGATGGACTCCGCTACCACCATTTCTCTGGAGCAAACGATCCGGCGGCCTGCTCAATTACGGCGCCGAGCGCAAATAGCGTCTCCTCGGCGAAAGGCTGTCCGATCAGTTGCAGCCCTAGCGGCAAACCCTGGCTATCCAAGCCAGCCGGCACAGAAATGCCGGGCAAACCCGCCATGTTCACCGTTACCGTGAACACGTCGTTGAGATACATCTCAATCGGATCGGCCCGGCCCTTTTCGCCCAGCGCAAATGCCGCCGACGGCGTGGTCGGCGTCAAGATCGCGTCGACGCCCGCGGCAAAAGCGGTTTCGAAATCGCGCTTGATCAGCGTGCGTACCTTTTGCGCCCGCAGATAATAGGCATCGTAATAACCGGCGGAGAGTACGTAAGTGCCGATCATGATGCGCCGGCGTACTTCCTTGCCGAACCCAGCAGCCCGGGTCTGCTCATACATTTCGATGATGTCATGCCCCGGATTTCGCAAGCCATAACGCACGCCGTCATAGCGCGCGAGATTGGACGAGGCTTCGGCGGGTGCAACGATGTAATAGGCCGGCAGCGCATATTTGGTCATCGGCAGCGAAATTTCGACCAATTCCGCACCTGCCTCCTTGAGCCAATCGGCGCCGCGTTGCCACAGCGTGTCGATCTCCGCCGCCATACCCGGCATGCGATACTCCTTGGGAATGCCGATGCGCATGCCTTTGACCGAACGGCCGATCGCAGCTTCGTAATTCGGGACCGGAAGGTCCGCGCAGGTCGTGTCCTTGGAGTCATGACCGGCCATCGCGCGCAACAGAATCGCGCAATCGCGAACGGTGCGGCCAAGCGGTCCCGCTTGATCGAGCGAAGAGGCGAATGCGACAATTCCCCAACGCGAACAACGCCCGTAAGTCGGCTTTAGGCCGACAATGCCGCAAAAAGCCGCCGGTTGGCGAATAGAGCCGCCGGTATCGGTCCCGATCGCGCCGGCGCTGATACGGGCCGCTACGGCCGCCGCCGAACCGCCGGATGAGCCGCCTGGAACCAGCTTGGTCGTCGAACCGCGCCGTCGCCACGGCGACACGACCGGCCCGTAGTAAGACGTTTCATTCGACGAGCCCATGGCGAATTCGTCGGCATTGGTCTTGCCGAGCAGCACCGCGCCGTCGCGCCATAGATTGGCGGTGACCGTCGACTCGTAAGGCGGCACGAAATTATCGAGGATATGGGAGCAGGCGGTGGTCCGCAGGCCTTCGGTGCAGAACAAATCCTTGATTGCGAGCGGCACGCCTTCGAGCGAACCACCCTCGCCTCTTGCTAGCCGCTCATCCGAAGCGCGCGCCATCGCGCGGGCACGCGCCGGCGCTTCCAGGACGAAAGCGTTCAGCGCGCGCGCTTTTTCCAAAGCCGCGAGATAAGCTTCGACCAGTTCTGTCGCGGAAAAATCCTTCTTGCGCAGCGCGTCACGCGCTTGCGTCAGCGTGAGCGAGATAAGGTCGATCATCCAGACTTTGGATCGTCGCAGAAGAACGGGTTTGGTTCGGCCGCCGCGGACGCATCGTTCTGTACTTTGACGGCCGTTTCCGACTGCATCGGCAATGGCTGCACTGGAAATCCAGCAAAGAGTGCTTCGACGGCGCCCGGGTCGTCCGGCTTGAGCAGGCCCTGACTGTCCAGATATTGAAGCCAGATTGCATCTTGTTCACAAGCGAGGCACATCGATCTATTCCACCACTTTTGGAACAAGAAAGAAGTGATGTTCATGCGCTGGCGCGTTGGCGATGATCGCGTCGGCAATACCGCCGTCGGTGACTTTGTCTTCCCGCGTCTTCAACGCCATCGGCGTTACCGAGGTCATCGGCTCGACGCCCGCTATGTCGACTTCCGCCAGCTGTTCGACAAAGGCCAGAATCGCGTTGAGCTCGCCGCGCAGATTTTGGAGTTCACCCTCGGCGACCGCGATTCGCGCCAGATGGGCAACACGGCGGACCGTTTCGGTATCGACTGACATGAGCCGCGGCCTTTCGATGCGAGTCTGGAGCTATAGACTTGCGGCGCCAAAGACTTGCGCTGCTATAGCAGAGGCCCCCATGGTCCGCCAACTGGCCCGCCAACAGCGCGATTGTTTTACCGAGGTCGCTCGGAAGCCAGTGCCCCGAGCGCGGCGTTTTCCGCTCGGATGCGGATCGCGAGAACCGCGGCATTGAGCAGGGAAAAGATCAGCGCATAGATCGGTAGGCCGAGCGCCAACGGCACTGCCGCAACCTCGCCCGTGACAACCGCATAGTTCGGATGGCGTAGAAATCGGTAAGGGCCGCGCGCCACCAGGCGTTCGCCAGGCACCACGATGATACGAATCGTCCAGCGACGTCCCAGCGTCAGCAAGACCCAAAATCGTGCGATTTGCAGAACAACAAACAAAGCCAAAAAGAACAGATTGACAGAATGATCGTAAGCTAATGCCCACATTCCGACGATCCAAGCGGCGTGAACAAGCACGATGAGCGAAAGGTGCGAGCGGCCGTCTTCTATACCGCCGGCTGAGAACAACCGGCGTTCGTTCTGTCTTGCCCACCACAATTCGGCGATACGCTGGAGCGTGAGAAAAGCAAGCAG
>DASZCJ010000190.1:0-8106 GCA_035943155.1 Xanthobacteraceae bacterium
ATAAAGGGCTCAACGTCCTCGAAAACGACGACCTGCGCACCGGCATCAAATCCTATTCCAATTGGCCGACGATCCCACAGCTTTACGTCAAGGGCGAATTCGTCGGCGGCTGCGATATCGTGCGCGAAATGTTTCAGGCCGGCGAGCTGCAGTCCTTGCTGAAGGACAAAGGCATTTCGGTAAAGGAAAACACCACCGCCTAGCCGCTGCAGGGTGTAACGGAAGCGATCAGCGCATTCGGTTTGTGAGCAGCACGACCAATGCCAAGACCAGCGCTAGGCCGACCAAACTTTGTGCCGGAATGGCGGCCGCAAATTTCAGCACGTTATCGGCCACACCTGAGACGAAAACTCCAGACGACGGCCCAAGTATCAAATAAATCAAAATGACGGAGACAACCGTCAAGAAACCGATTTCGACGAAGATCCAAAGGTATTGTTTGGCCTTCTGCAGATAATCCAGCATAGCACGCCCTCACGGAGCGCGGTTGCTGAGCGATCAGAACCGGCTCCAGCCCGCGATCATGCTGCAGCAGCGCCGGGTGAAGTGCTTACCTCACCCGAACGCCGTGCCGATTTTTCTCGTCTTGTCGCTTAGCCCAAACGCTGCTTCAGGCCACTTTCCGTCCTGAAAACAACCAGAGGATCACGCCAAGCGTGATCAGTCCGACCAGTCCGCCATCACCTAGCGCCTTGACCAGCGTCATGATGTTGTTGGTTACATTGCCGAAGAACGGCAGGTTGGCGCCGACCAGAAGCGCAGCGACGATCGCTAGCGCAAGCAGCATCAACCCGATTTCCGTCAACGACCCGATCCAGCCCTTGATTCGTTGTAACGCGACCATGTGCGTTCTCCCTTGTAATTCGTTAGGAAGCCCCAGCCGTTACGCACGCTACGTACGCGAAGTTGCGACAATTTGCGGCATCAACGTAGCTTAATTAGGCAGCTTTTCAAGTCGTGAGCCGTAAAACATAACGGCAGCGCACGCGATTCGTACGCATTTACCGGCAGATCGGCACGACAGCGCCTGGGGATAAGTGCGACGGCTTGCGACGGAACGACGACTCGACGGCGCGCGCGAATCTGTCGGCAATGCTTCCGTAACGCCTTCCGATGTCCGCTAGCGCGAATAATATTCGACGACGAGATGCGGCTCCATCATGACCGGATAGGGCACGTCGCTGAAAACCGGCACGCGGCTGAGTTTGGCCGTCATCTTTGAGTGATCGACCTCGATGTAGTCCGGCACGTCGCGTTCGCCGAGCGCGTTGGCTTCCAGGACCAGCGCAAGCTGCTTTGATTTGTCCTTGACCTCGATCGCGTCGCCGACCCTGACGCGGAAGCTTGGGATGGTGACGCGCCGCCCGTTCACCTTGATATGCCCGTGATTGATGAACTGGCGTGCGGCAAAAACCGTGGGCACGAACTTGGCGCGATAGATCACAGTATCGAGCCGGCGTTCCAAAAGCCCAATCATGTGCGCGCCGGTGTCGCCCTTTAAGCGCCGCGCCTCTTCATAGATGCCGCGGAAGTGCCGCTCCGACATGTTGGCGTAATAGCCTTTGAGCTTCTGCTTGGCGCGTAACTGCACGCCGTAATCGGAGAGCTTGCCTTTGCGGCGCTGGCCGTGCTGGCCTGGGCCGTATTCGCGTTTGTTGATTGGTGACTTCGGCCGGCCCCAGATGTTTTGGCCCATCCGCCGGTCGATCTTGTACTTCGCCTCATGGCGCTTGGTCATCGCGTCCTCGCTGTTTGTTGCAATCGTGGCGCGATGGTCATCGGCGACTGCCGAAGCTCGCAATCGCGCCGCGTGGCTGAGGATCGCGCCCTCCTCCTGTTCCTGAGCAATTCGCCCGGGAAACGACAGGTTTGGCGCCGAAGCGCCGGGCCAAACCGCGGGTCGCGAAACACCGCGCGGGCCCCATGATCAGCATGATATCAGCGTGATATCAGCATGACTGGGCCCGCGAAGTGCCCGGTTTTTAAGGCGGATGCGGGGGGCTGTCAAACCGGGCAAGAGCGACATCTGGCGGTCAAACGTCGGCGCCGCGCTGTGGCACTCAAGAACCGACCGGTTCGGCAGAACGCATGCCGAAGCGCGCCAGGATTCCGGCCGGTGCGTGGCCGGACGTAAAAATCGCGCGCGTTACACCTTTTCCATTTGCCAATGGGGCGCCGTCAAGAAGCTGCGACACGCGGCGGGCGATAGCCGGTGCGGGATCGATGAAATGCACCGGCCACGGCGCAAGTTGTTCGAAGCGCGCAATCAGCAATGGATAATGCGTGCAGGCGAGCACCACCGTGTCGGTTCGTTTGTCCTCGTCGCGAAAGCAGGGGGCAATTTCAATGCGCAAAGTGGCGTCGCTGACCGGACGATTATGCAGCTCGGCTTCCGCGTAAGCCGCAAGCTTTTTCGATCCGACCAGATCGACCGTACAGCCCTGCGCGTGGTCGCGAATGAGGGCGCGGGTATATTCGCGTTTGACGGTGGCTTCGGTGCCCAGCACGGCGACGCGCTGCGTGCGTGATGTGGCACACGCAGGCTTGATCGCAGGAACAGTGCCGACAAACGGCACAGTGAATTTTTTTCGCAAGGCCGGCAGCGCAATGGTCGAAGCGGTGTTGCAGGCAATTACGATGAGATCGGGCTCGTGTTTTGCGATCGACTGGCCAAGGAGACCGATAAGCCGTTCGATCAGTATCGGTTCGGCCAGAGCGCCGTATGGGAAAGCGGCGTCGTCGGCGACATAGAGAAAATCGGCGTCAGGGCGCGCCGCTGTGATCTCGCGATAGACAGTCAGCCCGCCGAGCCCGGAATCGAATACCAGAATTGTCGGCCGTGTCCCCATCTGCGCGACTAATTGACCTCTCGCTGTTGCCGAGGCTACGTCACGCTACGGCGCCAGACAAGTTTCCGGCATCGCGCCGGCCGGCGCATCGCGGCATTGAGCTTAGGCGTTGCCGAAAACACGGCGAAAAATTGTGTCGACATGAGCGAAATGAAACTTGAGATCGAACTTATCGGCAAGCTCGGCCTCGTTCAGATGCTTGCGCACGTCGTTGTCGGCCTTGAGCAGCGCGAGAAAGTCGCCTTCGCCGGCCCATGCTTTCATCGCGTTGCGCTGAACCAGTCGATAAGCGTCTTCGCGGCCTACGCCTTTTTGCGTCAGCCCCAGCAGCACGCGTTGCGAATGAACGAGCCCGCCCAGGCGGTCGAGGTTCTTTTGCATATTCTCGGGATAGACGATGAGCTTGTCGATGATGCCGGCAAGACGCGAAAGGGCAAAGTCGAGCGTCACCGTGGCGTCCGGCCCGATCATCCGCTCCACCGATGAATGCGAAATGTCGCGCTCGTGCCACAGCGTGACATTTTCCAGAGCCGGCACGACATAAGCGCGTACCATGCGCGCGAGCCCGACCACGTTCTCCGACAGGACCGGATTGCGCTTGTGCGGCATGGCGGAGGAGCCCTTTTGGCCTTCCGAAAAGAATTCCTCGGCTTCCAGCACTTCGGTGCGCTGCAGGTGACGAATTTCGGTTGCTAAGCGCTCGCACGAGGCGGCGACCACCGCTAGCGTGGCGAAATACATGGCATGCCGGTCGCGCGGGAGGATCTGGGTTGAAATGGACTCGACCGCGAGACCCATTTTCTCCGCAACATAGGCTTCGACGCGGGGGTCCACTTGCGCGAAAGTGCCGACCGCGCCGGAGATCGCACAGGTTGCCACCTCCTTGCGCGCCAATTCGAGGCGTTGCCTTGCGCGCGAGAATTCGGCGAAAGCGAAGGCGAGTTTCAATCCGAAGGTTGTCGGTTCGGCGTGAATGCCATGCGAGCGGCCGATCGTCGGCGTGAACTTGTATTGGCGCGCGCGTCGCTCAAGAGCGGCGTTAAGCGCATCAATGTCGGCGATGAGGAGGTCGGCCGCGTGCACGAGTTGAACATTAAAACAAGTATCCAGGACGTCGGAGGACGTCATGCCTTGATGAACAAACCGCGCCGGCGGTCCGACAATCTCGGCAAGGTGGGTAAGAAACGCGACAACGTCGTGCTTAACTTCGCGTTCGATCTCTTCGATCCGCGCGGCATTGAATTTCGCCGCTTTGCCTTTTGCCCAGATTGTCTTGGCGGCATCCTTCGGGATCATCCCGAGCTCGGCCATGGCGTCGGCGGCGTGGGCCTCGATCTCGAACCAGATGCGAAACCGCGTTTCCGGCGACCAGACCGCCGCCATCTGCGGACGCGTATAACGCGGGATGGTCACGCTGCCTCACCTCGTACCAGCGCCGCCGCGTTGCGAATCGCCGCGATATTGGCGCGATAGGATGCCGCCGTACCGCCCTTGAACACCGCGGAGCCGGCGACGAAAACGTTGGCGCCGGCGCGGGCCGCCTCGGGCGCGACCTGCGCCGTTACTCCGCCATCGATCTCGACGTCGATCGGCCGCGCGCCAACAAGCGCGCGCACATTGCGCAGCTTCGTAAGCGCGTCGGGAATGAACTTCTGACCGCCAAAGCCGGGATTGACCGACATCACCAGGACGAGATCGACGAGGTCGATGACATTTTCGATTGAGCTTTCCGGCGTCCCCGGGTTCATGGTCACGCCGGTCTTTTTGCCGAGCGCACGGATCGCCTGCAGCGATCGATGGATGTGGGGCCCGGCTTCGACATGCACCGTAATAATGTCGGCGCCGGCTTTAGCAAACGCCTCGAGATAGGGATCGCAAGGTGCGATCATCAGGTGGACATCGAGTGTCTTTTTGGTGTGCGGACGGATGGCGCGAACGATGTCTGGGCCGATAGAAATGTTGGGAACAAAATGGCCGTCCATGACATCGACATGGATCCAGTCGGCGCCAGCAGCATCGACGGCGCGCACCTCCTCGCCGAGTTTTGCAAAATCGGCGGCCAGGATTGATGGTGCGATGACGAGCGGACGAGGCATGGGAATCTCCCCCAAGCTTAGGGGTTCGCGTAACACGTCGTTTCGGGCCGGGCAACGCGCCGGAAGGGATGCCTGACCGCCGCTCACGATGCCGCCTCGGGCAAGGCTGCGGCAAGGTTTGCGGATGCGACAAAGGAGGTTCTGTGGCGCGCACCGATGTCATCGTACTGGGGGCCGGGATCGTCGGCACCTCGATTGGGGTCCACCTTATGAAGCGGGGTCTTGCGGTCGCGCTGATCGACCGCGGCGGGCCCGGCGAGGGGACGTCATATGGCAATGCCGGTGTTATCGAGGGTAATACCGTTTTCCCGCCGGCATTTCCGTCCGACTCGTGGGAACGCTTGCGCGTCGTTCTCAAACGATCGCCGCTAGCGAATTACCATCTGTCATTCTTACCCAAGGTCGCGCCGTGGCTCGCCGCATTTTATGCCGCTTCACAGCCATCACGCCTGGTCGAAACCGCGCGTCGCATCCGTCCCCTCATGGCCCGTGCCGTTGCCGAGCACGAGGCGCTGAGCGGCGAGGCAGGGGCAGAACGCTATTTCCGCCGCACGGGTTGGCTAAAGCTCTACCGCACCGATCGCGGATTCGCCGCGCAGAGGCGCGAACTGCAGCTCGCTAAAGATTTCGGCATCGCCAATGTGGCCCTCGACCGCGACGGAGCGCGGGGGCTCGAACCCTCGCTTGCGCCGGTGTTCCGTCATGCCGTGCACTGGACGGGAGCGGTGAGCATCAGCAATCCGCTCGCGGTCACGCGCGCCTATGCTGCCCGCTTCGCCGCGCTCGGTGGGCTGAGCTTTTCCGGCGACGCCCGTTCGCTCCACCGCCTCGACCCGCATTGGCGTGTGGATACCACCGCCGGACCGGTCGATGCCGGGAATGTCGTCGTGGCGCTGGGTCCGTGGGCGCCTGATCTGCTTGATCCGCTCGGTATCAGGCTGCCGCTTGCCGTCAAGCGCGGCTACCACCGCCATTTCAAGCCGGAGGGAAATGCTGCGCTAAGCCGGCCAGTGCTCGATGCGGAGAACGGGTACTGCATGACTCCGATGGAGCAGGGCATCCGCATCACCACGGGCGCCGAATTTGCGCCGCGCGATGCGCCGCCGACGCCGGTGCAATTTGATCTTGTAGTGCCGCAGGCGCGAGGTTTGTTCGCGCTCGGCGAGCCGGTCGAGGCACAGCCGTGGATGGGCGCGCGGCCTTGCTTTGCCGACTCGCTACCGGTGATTGGGCCTGCACCAGACCGCCGCGGGTTATGGCTGGCCTATGGCCACGGCCATTGGGGGCTCACGCTCGGCCCGGCGACGGGACGGCTCATCGCCGAGATGATCACAGGCGCGACGCCATTCTGCGATCCGGCGCCTTACAGCGCGGGACGCTTCACTCGCTGATCGTTTTTACGACGCTCGACGCGGGACGCGTATTGTTGCTCGTCGAGAACTTATCCTGCGCCCTGACCATATCGTCATACTTCGCCAGCGTGGTGATCGGCTCTTTCGGCACCATATGCACGATCTTGTAGCCGCCGGCCTTGAGCTGGCGCAGCAATTCCGGCAGCGCTTCCGCGGTAGCGTGCTGGAAATCGTGCATCAGGACTATGCCCTTGCCGTTCTTAGCGAGCTTGGTCATCGCCGATTTGATCACGTCTTCCGGTTTTCGCAGCTTGAAATCGAAAGTGTCGAGATCGGTCGAAAAGATCGCGATGTTGCGCGTGCCAAGATAGGCCATCAATTCGGGCGGCTGTTGCAGACTAGGAAAGCGGAAGAACGGTGCCGTCGGTCCGCCGACCGCCATGTGCACCGCACTGACGCCCATTTCGATCTCCTCCTTGGCGAGCTCGATATCCTTGGCATATGGATTCCTCGCCAGATCTTTGTGCGACCAAGTGTGATTGCCAACCGTCATGCCGGCCGCGGCCACGTCCCTGGACAGATCGGGTCGCCAGGTGGCGTGTTTGCCGATCTCGAAGAATGTCGCCTTGGTGCAATTGTCTTTGAGTGCTTTGAGCACCATCGGCGTGTTCTCGGGCCATGGCCCGTCGTCGAACGTCAGCACGACTTCTTTGTCGCGTAGAAAATCGTACTGTTTGAAGTGCTCGGTTCCGAATGCCGGACCGCCCGTGGTGTCGATTTCGACGATCCGCGAGAGGCCGATCGCGTCGGGATTGTCGCAAGCAGGGATGCCTTTAGCAGATCCCGGATTGGTTGCGGCCGATGGCGTGGGCGCCGCCGGTGCCGACGATCCTGTTGCATTCTGCGTGGCTGCGGTTGGCGCCGCCGCGACCACCGACGCACCGGTTGGCGCGCCGGAACTTGCTTGCGCGACCTGCACGACTGGAGCTTGAGCAATACGCGGCTGCACCGGTTGCAGCTGAGCCGGCTGGCTCGCCGGTTGTGCCGCTCCGCTATTTTGCCCCGGCGAAATGACGCGTGCCGCGAGAGCGATGATTGAAGACGGTCCGGCGGCTTTCTGCGCCGCTACGACGCCGACCGCCGCAAGTCCCAACGTCACCAAAGCCGCAATGACAGCTACTACGACGCGCATCGCGTCCTCCACCGTGGTTCTTGTTAAGCGTGCTTAAAGTGAAGGCGCAATCGCGCGGGGAGTCAATGAAAACCGCAGTGGAAAGATCGAGAAACCCCCTTTGTGGTTTCTACGACCCATAGGGCGCTAATTCCCTGGTTCCATTCGGTTAGGAACTGACTCAATGGCCGAATTTATCGTGCCAACTGGGCAGCGGGTCCTCTGGCAGAGCCTGCGCTGCAAAAACGCCGCGGGCAATGGCGCGCGCGACCACATTTGCGGCGAGCGTTCCGAGTTGCGCCAAGGCGAACACTGGATCGGCCAGTGGCCGGCGGCCGGTAGCAGCCGCGAACAAAGTATCGCCATCGAGCGGGCTGTGCACCGGATAGATGGCGCGCGACATGCCCGATTGTCCCATGACGGCGAGACGATTGGCTTGCGCCTTGGTCAAAATCGCATCGGTGGCTACCACGACGAGGGTTGTATTGGCGCCGGGGACGCCTTTGATGACCGGCTGCAGCATTTGCGGCGAGAACCGCTCCGGCAGGCCGCGGCCGCCGAATTCCGCGCCAATTTCAAACGGGGCTGCCCAAAACCAGGGTCCACCTCCGATAACGACGCTGCCGACGGCATTCACC
>DASZCJ010000191.1:0-2500 GCA_035943155.1 Xanthobacteraceae bacterium
TGGCTTTATCACGTGTGGCCGAGCCGCGGCTTGCCGCCTCCGGGATTGCGCTACCGCGCCGCGCCGCAATCATCACTGTGGCGAGCACGCTTGGCGTCGTCGTGCCGCCCTCGCTGGTGTTGATCCTTCTGGGCGACGCCATGCTCAACGCCCATACGATTGCAGTCACTGCGACCGGCCGCGAAGACCGCGTGATCAACACGCAGGATGTATTTCATGGCGCGTTGGTCCCTGCCGCCCTCTACCTCGCCGCCTGCATCGCGATCGGTTGGTGGTTCAATCGCCGGGTCAAGCCGGACCAAGCAGCGGCTTCGACGGCCGCGCCGCGACCGACGGCGCAGCAGGCAGTGCTGGCCACGGTGACAGTGGCGGCAATATTGATCCTGCTCGGCGGCGTCACCACTGGATATTTTTATGCCGTTGAGGCAGCGGCCATGGGCGGCTTCATCCTCCTGGTCGCAGGATTCGTCACCGGGCGATTGCCGCTTCGCGTTCTCAACGAAGTATTGCGCGACGCGCTGGCGCTCACCGGCGCCTTATTCTTTCTCTTGGTGGCTGCGACGACTCTGACTCTGGTGCTACGAATCCTTGGCACCGATCAACTCGTGGCCGACTGGATAGCTGCCATCCCGGGCGGCACGCTGAGCGCCACGCTCATCGTGCTTGGCGGGATCGGGCTCAGTGCGCTGGTGCTCGACGCCTTCGAGATCATTTTCGTCGTCGTGCCGATCGTCATTCCGCCGCTCCTCATCCGCGTAGCGGATGCGCGCTGGGTCGCCGTTCTCGTCCTGCTCGCCCTGCAAGCGAGTTTCATCAATCCATTGATCGGCTACGCCGTCATGATGACGCGCACCGTTCTTAAGCAGCCGATTCCTTTTCGCGCGTTGCTCCGCTCCTTATTGCCGTATCTGTTCGCGCAGGCCGCTCTATTGCTTGCGGTTTTGCTGGTACCGCAGCTCACCCATGTCGGCGAAGGCGTCAACGATCGCAGCCGCAAGCCGCCCGCTATTTCCGATCGCGAATTGCAACGGCGCTTCGAACAAATGATACAGCCGGTTGAGCCGCCGCCGCTCGATGTCGAGCCGCGCCGTTAAAAAATTACGGGGCCGGCGCTGCCCCGTATATTCCGCGGAGATTTTGGCTGCCTCAGGTCTTGGTGCGACTGCGGATCATGAAGGTCTCGTATGAGTATTCCGCGACCTGCCACCACAGATTTTCATCGTTGCGGAATGTGTCGATCGAAGCCAGCACCTTCTTAAAATTGGGGTTCTTGGCCGATTCTTCGGCGTTTACTTCATTCGATGCCTTCAAACAGGCTTCCATGATGGCTTGGCTGAACGGGCGCAAGTTCACGCCGTTCGCAACCAAGCGCTTCAAGGCCTGCGGGTTGCGGGCATCGTAACGCGCCTGCTCTTCGACATTGGCGTAACCGGCAGCGGCCTCCACGAGCGCTTTGTAACTTTTCGGAAGCTCGTTCCACTTGGCGAGATTGATCAGGAGGTGGTTTGTCGTGCCGCCCTCCCACCAGCCCGGATAATAGTAATATTTGGCGATTTTGTAGAAACCGAGCTTCTCGTCATCGTAGGGACCGACCCATTCGGCCGCGTCGATGGTGCCCTTTTCCAGCGCCGGGTAGATGTCGCCGCCGGCAAGCTGCTGCGGCACTGCACCGAGCTTGGCAATCGTCCTGCCGGCCCAGCCGCCGATGCGCATTTTCAGACCATTGAGGTCCGCGGCGGTGTTGATTTCCTTGCGGAACCAGCCGCCCATCTGTGTGCCGGTATTGCCCATCAGCAGGCATTTTGTATTGAAGTTGGCGGCGGCGAATTCGTCGATCAGCTTCTGGCCGTCGCCCTCGTAAAACCAGGCGTTTTGCTGGCGAGCATTCAGACTGAACGGAGAAGCGCAAAACAAGGCCCAGGTCGGATCCTTGCCGATGTAATAATATTGCGCGCTGTGGCCCATCTCGACCGTGCCGTTTTGGACGGCGTCGAGTGCTTGGAGCCCGGGTACGACTTCACCGGCAGCAAAGACTTGGATTTGGAATTTGCCGTCGGTTGCTTCGGAAACAAGTTTCGAGAAGGTCAAGCAGGCGCCGAACAGCGTGTCGAGCGACTTCGGCCAGCTCGTAGTCAGACGCCATTTCAGTTCCGGCATGGATTGGGCGATCGCCGGCATGGCAACCGCGCTGCCGGCAAGTCCGACGCCCGCGGTTTTCAAGAATTGACGACGTTTCATAGGACAGTCTCCCCTTGGGCGGAGCCGGTCGCGGCGCCGCGTGGCCTGCTAAGCAGGCTCTGACGCCATTTTAAGGACCTTCCGCGAAGGCGTGAAGCGCAAAGACGCAAAATCCAACACCGCAGCTCGGGCGGCAAAGCCGGTTTCACGTGCTGTGCCGCTAAGTCGCAGGCTGTGCCGAGGACGGCCTGCCGCCGGCCGCCGGCGCGTTCATACCGAGCAAGATGCCGGCGAGCGCAGCGGGAATGACGCCGGTTTCCCG
>DASZCJ010000192.1:0-2664 GCA_035943155.1 Xanthobacteraceae bacterium
CGACACTTCGATGCGCAAGATCATCAGCGCGATTCTCGCTTCGCCGGTGCCGGTTGCTACCTATGTCGCGCCGAATGGCGCGCGCGCCGCCAGCGCCGGCACCTATATCGCCTATGCCAGCGCGATCGCGGCAATGGCGCCCGGCACCAATATCGGGGCCGCCACGCCGATTCAGCTCGGTGGCAATCCGTTGTTTCCGTCCGATCAAAAATCGCAGAAGGACCAGAAAGACGCCAAATCCGGCGAACCGGCGGACACTGAAACGCGCAAGATCGTCAACGATGCCGTCGCTTATATTCGCAGCCTCGCGGCGGTCACCGGCCGCAATGCCGATTGGGCCGCCGACGCGGTGCGTTCCGCGGCAAGCCTGCCGGCCTCCGAAGCGCTCGCACTGCACGTCATCGACGTGATCGCCGACGATGTCCCGGACCTTCTGCGCAAGATCGACGGGCGCGAGGTGACGATCGTGGGCAAGCCACAGCGGCTCGCTACCGCCGGCCTCGACATTGTGGTGCGGCCGCCCGATTGGCAGACCGAGGTGCTCATGCTCGTGACCAATCCGAACGTCGCCTTCATCCTGATGCTGATCGGCGTTTATGGGCTGATCCTCGAATTCTTCAATCCGGGGGCGGTGGCGCCGGGACTGATTGGCGCCATCAGCCTTCTCGTCGCGCTCTACGCGCTCGCGTTCATGCCGATCAATTACGCCGGTGCGGCGCTCGTGCTGCTCGGCGTCGCGCTGATGATCGCCGAAGTGCATATCGGCGCTTTCGGCGCGCTCGGTGTCGGCGGTATCGCCGCATTCGTCATCGGCGCGCTGATGATGTTCCCCGCGCATGCCCCGGGCTTTACGCTTTCCGGTGGCGTAATTGCCGGCACCGCGCTCGGCACCGCGGCGCTCTTTCTTCTGGCGCTCGCCGCGGTATTGCGGCGCAAGCGGCCGGTCGTGACCGGCCATGAGGCGCTGATCGGCGCCGAAGGCGAAACCGTGTCGTGGCAGGACAGCGAAGGTCGGGTCAGGGTTAAGGGCGAAATCTGGCTGGCGCGCGCGGCAGCGCCGCTCGCAGCCGGCAGCCGGGTCAAGATCGTCGGCCGCGACGGCCTCGTCCTTCGCGTCGAGAGCGTTCGGTCGGCGTGATGTATGATGGCGAAATTTGATCGTCATGCCCGGGCTCGATCCGGGCATCCATGATGCGTCTCGGGGTGTGAGATAGTTACGGAAATTTTGCGGCGCGGCCCCATGGATTGCCGGGTCAAGCCCGGCAATGACGAGAAGGGGTCATCTTTACAAGGAGCACTGCCATGCCATTCATCGCCGTCAGCATCATCGCCGTATTGTTCTTGACCTTCATATACGCTTCGATCCGTATCTTGCGCGAATACGAGCGCGGCGTCGTTTTCACACTCGGCCGCTATACCGGGACCAAAGGCCCGGGCCTGTTTCTCCTGGTGCCGTTCGTGCAGCAGATGGTGCGCGTCGATCTGCGCGTGGTCGTCGACGAAGTCCCGCCGCAGGACGTGATTTCCCGCGACAATGTCTCGGTCAAAGTGAGCGCGGTTATTTATTTTCGTGTCGTCGATGCCGAACGCGCCATCATTCAGGTCAGCAATTATCTTGCGGCGACCAGCCAGCTCGCCCAGACCACGCTGCGCTGGGTCCTGGGCAAGCACGACCTCGACCAGATGCTGGCCGAGCGCGACAAGCTCAACGCCGATATTCAGGACGTGCTCGACAAGCAGACCGAAGGCTGGGGCATCAAAGTCTCGAACGTGGAGCTCAAGCGCATCGATCTCGACGAGAGCATGATCCGCGCCATCGCGCGGCAAGCCGAGGCCGAACGCGAGCGCCGCGCCAAGATCATCAACGCCGAGGGCGAACTGCAGGCGGCGCAGAAGCTGACCGATGCAGCCCGCATCCTCGCCGGCGTGCCGCAGGCCATGCAGCTGCGCTATCTCGGCACGCTGTTCGATATCGCCAGCGAAAGCTCATCGATGATCGTGTTTCCATTCCCGGTGGAGCTGGCACAAGCGTTTGCCGCGATGGCGGGACGGACCTCGGAGAGCAGATGAAATCCGCCACCTGATAACTGCGATCTGTCAGATCGTCTGATTATATTCGCCGACTTCCTTGTGCTGGCGCAGCACCGCGTCGACCGCCTTGAACATGTCGCGCATGCGCGCTTCGGAAACCGGACTTTCGACCACGACGACAAGTTCCGGCTTGTTTGAGGAGGCGCGCACCAGCCCCCAGGTGCCATCTTCGACCGTCACGCGCACGCCATTAACGGTGACCAGGTCGCGGATCGGCTGGCCGGCCACCTTGCCGCCGTTCTTGGCCTCGTGCTCGAACTCTTTGACGACTTTATCGACGACTTCGTATTTGATTTCGTCGGGACAATGCGGCGACATGGTCGGCGACGACCAGGTTTTCGGCAGCGCATTTTTAAGATCGGCCATGCTCTTTGTCGGATTGCGATCGAGCATGTCGCAGATCGCGAAGGCAAAGATCAGGCCGTCGTCATAGCCGCGCCCGAGCGGCTCGTTGAAAAAGAAATGGCCGGATTTTTCGAAACCGGCGACCGCGCCGATCTCGTTGACCCGGCGCTTCATGTAGGAATGCCCGGTCTTCCAGTATTCAGTGCGCGCACCGTTCTTGATCAGCGT
>DASZCJ010000193.1:0-11413 GCA_035943155.1 Xanthobacteraceae bacterium
AAGCCAAAGTCCCGGTGTTTCAAGCCAAGCACGATCTCGCTAACCATCGCCTCGCCAGCCGATCAGCCTGCCTGCGATGATAGGAATTATTGCCTTGGCGCTCAAGGCCCGATAGGGTCCCGCGACTTGTCGCGCCTTAACTTGCAGCGCATCCGAACGTTTGATCGTGACGACGATCTATAAAATTTGCGAGCGGGCATCCTGGCGTCTGGCCGAACAAAATGGAATTTATTCCGGCTCGGCCGCCGACGCCCATGACGGCTTCATTCATTTTTCCACCGCTGCGCAGCTCGCTGGAACGGCGGTGAAACACTTTGCCCGGCAGCGCGACCTGTTACTCGTTGCAGTCAACGCCGATGCGCTGGGGGCGGCGCTCAAATGGGAAATCTCGCGCGGCGGTGATCTGTTTCCGCATTTGTACGCTGCATTGCCGCTCGCCGCGGTGCGCTGGACGCAACCTCTGCCCGACGAAGTGAATGGTCAGCGCACCTTGCCGGAGCTCGCGCCATGATCGGCTTACTCGATCGGCTCGCGCGGCCGCTCCTCTATACGCTCGATCCCGAGGACGCGCATCGGCTTGCGATCAGGATGCTGCAAGTGCTGCCTATGCCGCCGCCAGCCAAAGACGACAAGCGGCTGGCAATGCGCGTGTTCGGGCTTAATTTCGCCAACCCGATCGGAATCGCCGCCGGCTTTGACAAAAATGCCGAGATTGCGGATGCGCTGCTTCGCACCGGCTTCGGCTTTGTCGAAGTCGGCACCATCACGCCGCTGCCGCAGCACGGCAATCCGCGCCCACGATTATTTCGCCTCGACGCCGATCAGGCTGTCATCAACCGGCTCGGCTTTAATTCCGACGGCGCCGACGCCGTGCTGCGACGCTTGGCGGCGCGGGCAGGAGCGGGCGGCATCGTCGGCATCAATGTCGGCGCTAACAAAGACGCCGCTGATCGCGTCGCCGACTATGTGCGGCTGATCGAGCGTTTTGCGGCGGTGGCGAGCTATGTCACGGTCAATATTTCCTCGCCCAACACGCCGGGTTTGCGCGACATGCAGCGGGCAAGCGTGCTGAACGATTTGCTCGCGCGGGTCATAGAGGCGCGCGACCGTGTGGCGCCAAATGCCGGGCCGACACCCGTGCTCCTCAAGATCGCACCTGACCTGGCGCTTGCCGATCTCGACGATGTGGTCGGTATCGCCCGCGCGCGCCGGGTTGACGGCATGATCGTCGGCAACACCACCGTGACCCGGCCTGCCGGTCTGCGCGACAAAGAAAAAGCCCAGCAAGCCGGCGGATTGTCCGGCCGTCCGCTGTTAGCTCTGGCGGATCGCATGCTGGCGGAAACTTACGTGCGCGTGGAGGACGCATTCCCGCTCATTGGGGTCGGCGGCATCGATTCCGGCGCCAGCGCACTTGGAAAAATTCGCGCCGGCGCAAGCCTGGTTCAGGTCTATTCCGGGTTGGTGTTTCGCGGGCTTGGCCTTATTGCCGAGATCAAGCGCGCCATCCTCGCCGCACTCGAACACGATCATGCCCAAAGCCTGGCGGACTACGTCGGCTCGCAAGCCGCCGCGGTCACCGCCGAACCGTGGCCGGCATGATTTCGTGCACAGACGATCATAGAGCTCAGATCACAAAGCGGGTTGGCGAAGCGTTTTCGCGAGTTCCGCGGCGATACTGACTGCCGCAGGCGTATCGGAATGCACGCAGACGGTCTCAGCGCGTACTGGAATATCGCGGCCGCTTGTCGTCGCGACCACGTGGTCGCGCATCACGCGAACTACGCGGGCGGCTGCATGCGCCGGATCGACCGCATCGTGAACGCGGCTGAGAACGAGATTGCCATCGCCGTCATATTCAAGGTCGGCGTAAAACTCGGCAATCATGGCGACGCCCTTGTTCCGATAGGCGGTCTCGTGCGCGGTGAATGCCATGCCGAGAACCGGGACGTCGAACACGCGCGCGGCCTCGGCAATCGCGCCGGCAATGGCTTCATCGCGGGCAGCCATGCCGTAAAGCGCGCCATGCGGTTTTATGTGGTGGAGCGGCATGCTCTCGGCATCGAGAAAGGCCTTCAACGCTCCGGTCTGATAGATCACCAGGTCCTCCACCTCATTAGGCGAGATGACCATCGCGCGGCGGCCAAAGCCCTGCATATCCGGCAGTGAGGGATGCGCGCCGACCTTCACGCCATGCTGTTTCGCCAGCCGTACTGTGGCGTGCATGATTGAAGGATCGGAGGCGTGGAAGCCGCACGCCACATTAGCGAGGTCGATGTGCGGCATGAGCGCCGCATCATTGCCAAGCCGATAAAGGCCAAAACCTTCGCCCATATCGCAATTGATCGTCATTGCCATTGGCATTGCCGTTATCATGATCCCGCTCAGCGCATCGCCGTCGCGCCGGACGACGGCACGAGCACCGGCTTGAGCGACGGAACCAGTCTTCGCCGCTCACGCCGCGCCGGAATGGTGCGATAGACCTGCTTGGTTGCTTCGACGATATGTACCCCGGCGAATGGCGCCGACAAAGTGGCCCCGGTGCGCTCCCAGGCGCCGGCCGAGCGTAAAAACCAGCGCCGCGGGATCGGCGGCACGTAAAGCGCTTCGCCCCAGCCGGTCGGCGTAAACCAAGTGTCGCGCAGCAAATGCATAATCTGCGTTCGCGAATAGGGCCGCCCGTGGCCGAACGGCGTCGTATCCACACGCGCCCAGACCCCGCGCCGGTTCGGCACGACCGCCAAAAGTCGCCCACCGGCGGCCAGCACGCGCCAGGTTTCGCGCAACAGCTCAATCGGATCCGGCGACATCTCCAGCGCATGCACCAGCAGCACGCGATCGACCGCCGAATCGGTGAGTGGCAGCTCGTCTTCCTCGACCAGTGCCGCCAAGGCCGGGCGCGTCGAGGGCCAGCGCACCACGCCTTGCGGCGCCGGCATCAAAGCGAGGCAGCGTTCCGCCTCGCCGCGAAATAATCCGAGGTAGGGCGTCGTGTAGCCGATACCGAGGACCCGCAATGCGCGGGCGTCCTTCCAGCGCGCGCGGATGCCGCGGCCAACGAAACGGCGCGCTACCACGCCGAGGTGCTGGGCATAGAAGTTGCGGAGGTCAACAACATCCATGGCAGCAAAATAGCATGTCACCGCACGTTGCGCCCTTGCGGATAATGACGCCAAATGCCTACCTTTAGGCCATCGTGATTTATCGTTACCGCTCGCTTTTCGAGCGCGCAAAATGAGACAGTCATGCCGGCGCAAACTTATTTGTTCAGTTGTTTGAGCGATAATTTCGGGGTGCTGCTGCACGATCCGCAAACAGGGGCCACCGCCTCAATCGATGCCCCGGAAGCCGCCCCGGTCGAGGCGGCGCTTGGGAAAACCGGTTGGCGGCTCACCGATATTCTCGTCACTCATCACCACGCCGACCACACGGCCGGTATTGGCGAGCTCAAGGCGCATCACCACTGCCGGGTGACTGCGCCCCGCCGGGAGGTGCAGCGCATCGCCCATGTCGACGAGACAGTGGCGGAAGGCGAGACGGTGAAGGTTGGCTCGTTGCAAGGACGCGTGCTCGATACACCAGGACATACCGCCGGTCACATTTCCTTTGTTTTTCCGGCGGACAAGCTCGCCTTCGTCGGCGACACGCTGTTTTCGATCGGCTGCGGACGCGTCATCGAAGGCGATCCGCAAATGATGTGGAATTCGCTGCTCAAGCTTCGCGGCCTTCCCGACGATACGCGCTTTTATTGCGGCCACGAATATACCGAGGCCAATATCCGATTCGCAAAAAGTATCGAGCCGGACAACAAGGCGCTCGCGGCACGGGCCGAAGAGGTGGCAAAGCTCCGCGCAGCGGGCAAGCCCACTATCCCGGCAACGATCGGCGCCGAAAAGGCGGCCAATCCGTTTCTTCGCGCCGATGATTCCGAACTTGCCAAATCGCTCGGCCTCGGCGGCCAGCCGGCCTGGAAAGTGTTCGCCGAAATCCGCGAGCGGAAGAATCGCTTCTAATGGCCGGACTGAGTGCACAAGACATTATCAGGATGCTCGCACTCAAGCCGCACCCGGAGGGCGGCCATTTTCGCGAGACGTTCCGCGACCCCAACCAGATCGCGGACGGCCGCTCGGTTTCGACCGCGATTTATTTTCTGCTCGCGCGCGGGGAACGTGCGCACTGGCATCGTATCGACGCGGTGGAAGTCTGGCATTGGTATGCCGGCGCACCGCTGCAGCTTGAAATCGCTGCGGCGCCCGGCCGGGTCGAGCGCGTGACGCTCGGCGGCGATCTCTCAGCCGGCCTGCGGCCTCAGGCGGTGGTCCCGCCGCGGGCCTGGCAGGCAGCGCAAACGTTAGGCGACTGGACGCTGCTTGGCTGCACGGTCGCGCCCGGGTTCGATTTTGCCAAGCATGAAGTGGCGCCGCAGGGATGGTCGCCGGAATGATCTAAGCGATTGTGGCGATGCTTGCCGCGTCAGGCAAAATACTGCCCGCCATTCGCGGTCAGAGTCGAGCCGGTGAACAAGCCGGCATCGTCTGAGGCCAAAAACACCACGCAGCGCGCGATTTCCTCGGGCTCGCCCAGCCGCCCGATCGGGATTTGCGGCAGGATGTTTTTCTGCAACACCTCCGGCGGCATCGCCTTGACCATGTCGGTTGCGATATAGCCCGGACAGATTGCATTGACGGTGATGCCGGCGCGGGCGTCTTCTTGCGCCAAGGCCTTGGTGAAGCCGATTTCGCCGGCCTTGGCGGCAGAATAATTGGTTTGCCCGAATTGTCCCTTCTGTCCATTGATCGAGGAAATATTGATGATGCGGCCGAATTTACGTTCGCGCATACCCTCGATCACGTTGCGGCACATGTTGAACAACGAGCCGAGGTTGGTGTTGATCACCTCGGTCCAGTGCTCGGGCTTCATGCGGTGAAGCTGCGCGTCGCGCGTAATGCCGGCATTATTGACCAGCACGTCGATCGGTCCGAGCGCGGCCTCGACCTGTTTGACGCCGGCCGCGCACGCCTCGAAGGAAGAAACGTCCCATTTGAAGACACCGATGCCGGTTTCGGCCTTGAATTTCTGCGCCGCCTCGTCGTTGCTGCCATAGTTTGCAGCGACGGCAAAGCCGGCCGCCTTCAAACCCTTGCTGATCGCAGCGCCAATACCGCGCGTACCGCCGGTGACGAGTGCAACGCGGGCCATGATCTCCTCTATCTTTCCACGCTCTATCTTTCCACGCTCTATCTTTCCACACACATGGCGATGCCCATGCCGCCGCCGATGCACAATGTGGCGAGGCCTTTTTTCGCGTTTCGCTTCTGCATCTCATAGAGCAGCGTCACCAGCACGCGTGTTCCAGACGCTCCGATCGGATGGCCGAGCGCAATCGCGCCGCCGTTGACGTTCACTTTGTTGGTGTCCCAGCCGAGATCTTTGTTGACGGCGCAGGCTTGCGCCGCGAACGCCTCGTTGGCCTCGACGAGATCGAGGTCGCCGACATTCCAGCCGGCTTTCTTGAGCGCCGCGCGTGAAGCCGGAATCGGGCCAGTACCCATGATTTTCGGATCGACGCCGGCCTGAGCCCACGACACGATGCGCGCCAGCGGCGTCTTGCCGAGCTTGGCCGCCTCGCTGGCTTTCATCAGAACGACCGCGCCGGCGCCGTCATTGATGCCGGAGGCATTGGCGGCAGTCACGGTGCCTTCCTTGTCAAAGGCGGGCCGCAATTTGCTGATCGCTTCCAGCGTGGTGCCATGCTTGGGATATTCGTCGGCGTCGACGACGATGTCGCCCTTGCGGGTCTTGACGGTTACCGGCGTAATCTCGTCCTTGAACCTGCCGGACTTCTGCGCCGCTTCGGCCTTGTTCTGCGACGCGACGGCGAAAGCATCCTGCTGTTGGCGGGTAATCTGCCATTGCCGCGCGACGTTCTCGGCCGTGTTGCCCATGTGATAGCCGTTAAAAGCGTCCCATAAGCCATCCTTGATCATCGTATCGATCATCTCGAAGTTGCCCATTTTGACGCCGCCGCGCAGATGGGCGCAGTGTGGCGCGACGCTCATCGATTCCTGGCCGCCGGCGACGACGATGTCGGAATCGCCGTTGACGATTGCCTGGTAGCCAAGCGCGACAGTGCGCAGGCCCGAGCCGCAAAGCTGATTGACTCCCCAAGCCGGCGTCTCGACCGGCACACCAGCCGCGACAGAGGCTTGGCGTGCGGGGTTCTGACCTTGGCCTGCGGTCAAAATCTGACCCATGATGACTTCCGAAACCCGCGGCGCTTCGACGCCGGCGCGGTCCAGCGCCGCCTTGATGGCGGTCTTGCCGAGTTCATGAGCCGGCAACGACGCGAATGCGCCATTGAATGCGCCGACCGGCGTTCGCGTCGCACTGACAATGACGACATCGTCTTTCATGGCATGTTCCTTCCGGGGTATTTGGGGCTATTAAGGACGCGGATTGACCGCAAGCGCTTGATATATGTCATAGGGACGCCGTCTAACCTCCACAAGCCGCAAACGGGTGCCTGCTCTGCCGCATCCTTCGCATGCCTCGGCGTTTACGGCCCCCGGGGCGCCTCGTGACCCGATAAAAGGGTAGCAGCGGCGGGCGAAAGCGCCTATTTTGGCAGCAAAGTCGCGTGCCCGCTCAAACTAACGGCTTTGCTGGAACTCGAAAAATCCATGTCCGAAACAGCGACCAAGACCGCCGAACCTGTCACGATCAAGAAATACGCCAACCGGCGGCTCTATAACACCGGCACAAGCACCTATGTCACGCTCGAAGACCTTGCTGCGATGGTCAAGAGCGGCGAGGACTTTGTCGTCTACGACGCCAAGACCGGCGAGGACATAACGCGCTCGGTTTTGACCCAGATCATCTTCGAACAAGAAAACAAGGAGGGCCAAAACCTCCTGCCGATTGCATTCCTGCGCCAGCTGATCCGGTTCTACGGCGACAGCATGCAAATGTTGGTGCCACGCTATCTCGAAGTTTCGATCGACTCGTTGACGCGCGAACAGGAGAAATTCCGGGACCAAATGGCGCAAGCCTTTGGCGTCGGCGCCTTCACCTCACTGGAAGAGCAAGTCCGGCGGAACATGGAAATGTTCGAGCGTGCCTTCGCCATGTTCGCGCCTTTTGCGCGGCGGGAGAGCGCAGGCGGCGAGACTGCTTCGGAAGCCGAAAAAGGCGCAGGCAAGTCCGGAGATATCGACGACCTCAAGCGTCAACTCGACGAGATGAAGCGGAAGGTCGACCGGCTCACCGACAAAGGTCCCGCCGGGGAATAGCGCAACCCGTTTCAGGCGCGGTCGGCGCCCTCAACTTCGATTTGCCGCGTCGCGCTGCGCATGCCGACAATAAAACCAGCCAAAACGTCGACCAGCGCGATCGCCATCAGCAGGAAGAAAGTCGATGTCGCCGCCCGTTGCACCAGAAGAAATTCGACCAGCATGACGATGAATAACGCCATCGCCAGAACGTGATCCATGGCGCTGCGCATGCCGGCGCGAGTCGATTTGATCAGCTCGACCCAGAGCAGGAAAATGGCGAAGGCGAGGAGAATATCCTCCCAGGTCAACACCCAATCCTGGCCCGACATCATGTGTACGGTGGTGACGGTTGATGTCCAGCTCACGCCGGGCGTGAGAAACGCGATCATGTTGTAGATAGCGAATGGAATGAGCAGCAGCGGGAAACCGAGCGCAAACATGATCCATCTCTCTCAAGCGCAGTCGTATTTGTGGAACGCGCGGCAGCGCAGAAGACATCCTGCGCTGGAGAATTCGGATCGTATAGGCCCCGAGCGTGCGCAGATAAGGCAGCGCGACGGATAGAACTCAGGTTTCCGACTTTTTGGTCAGTACTTGCCGACCGCGGTACATCCCGGTTTTCAGATCGATGTGGTGCGGTCGGCGCAATTCGCCCGAGTCCTTGTCCTCGATATAGGTCGGGGCCTTCAACGCATCGGCAGACCGCCGCATGCCGCGCCTGGAAGGCGATGTTTTTCTTTTTGGCACGGCCATGGTCGTTCTCCTCTATGCGGTCTGCCACTCGGATGGCGGCTTATAGAAGAATGGCGGCCGCTAGGCCAGGGTCAAAACTCATTATTTCCGCGAGCCAACCTCAAACGACGCGGCCGCGCAAATAATGAGTTTTGACCCTAGAGCTTAAGACCCACGCACGCAGGCATCCAACCCGCTGAATTCGATCGACCGCCGCTGATAGAGCGCGGCGAGGCGCCGCACCAGGACGCTTGGGATCCGGGCGCTGCGCGCAATCGGATTGGGCAGGATCGCCGCCAGTTCCGCCGCCTCGGCTGGATTAAGATCGCGGGCCGATTTGCCAAACGCCCAGCGCGCGCCGGCTTCGGCGCCGAATTCACCGTTGGGTCCCCATTGGGCGATATTTAAATAGATTTCGAGAACGCGCCGCTTCGGCAAGACCAGATTGAGCCAGAGCGCCAACGGGAATTCGAGTGCCTTGCGGACGAAACTGCGGCCTTCCCATAGGAACAGGTTTTTGGCCGTTTGCTGCGTAATCGTCGAAGCGCCGCGTGCCTCGCCGATCTCATCGGATTGCTGCATCGCCTCGCGAATTGCGCCAAGATCCACGCCACGATTGCGGCAAAAGCTGCCATCCTCAGCGACGATCACCGCGAGTCGCAGCGCCGGTGCAATCCGATTAAGAGGGACAACGATGCGCTGGACGCGTTTGCCGGTGGCCCAGCGCCAAAGCATCGGCGTCGAAACCGGATCGATGAACCGATAAAGCGGCGCGAGCGCATAGGGGATGAGCAGAAACGCAACGACGAAAATTACCAAGCCCCTGACAAGCCGTCGCACCAAATAGCCCTCTGCGTTGCGATCGAATGTGCTTCGATCGAAGACGCAAGCGTCCGAGCTTATCGCGATCCTAATCGCGCGCGTAGCCGATCAGCGGCTTCCTCTTGCGTCCCAGCAGGATGAGAAGGGTGGCCGCGATGCCGACGACGACCCAAGCCGGCAAGTCAAAGCTGCCCTGCAGATAGGGGTCCCACGCCCATGAAAGTCGCTGCTTGAGCCAATTCTGCACGGTGTTGAGACTGTTCTGATCGACGATCGCCCATACGTCGTCCAGCTTGGTGTAGAGAAGGTCATGATTGGCGATGGATTTCGTGCCGTCATAGACGAAGAGCACGAACGCCGTGGCAAGGAGGCAGAGGCCGATAAATCGAAACAAAAATCTGATCATGACGCTGACTGCAGGGGAGGCGGCTGGGTCGGTGAGAATGAGCCATTACCCCTACGCGCCCGCGAGTTCAATGCATTTACCTTTCGCGGCCAGGCATGCCGTCGCCGCCGCTGCGGCCGTCCTGCGCAACGGTGATTGCCAGTGGCGACGCTTGGACGTGGCGGTTGCATGAAGGGCAATTACCGAGGTCCTTGAGTAGGGGGCGCGGCTTTCGCTAGAGTTCCATCCGGCTTCACTTTGGGGCGTTGCTTTGAGGCTTTGCTTTCGGGCTTTGCATTGGGGTTCAGCGCTTCACTCACCGGCAGGCGATCGAGATGGCGGCCAAAAAAGGCGGCACGCAGCGTCCGACCTTCACCGATCAGGAAGCTCTGCTATTTCATAGCCAAGGCCGGCCGGGAAAACTCGAAGTTGTCGCCACCAAGCCGATGGCCACGCAGCGCGATCTTTCGCTGGCCTATTCGCCAGGCGTCGCCGTTCCGGTCCTCGCCATCGCTGAGGATGAGAGTAAAGCCTTCGACTACACGACCAAAGGCAATTTCGTCGCGGTGATCACCAACGGCACCGCCATCCTCGGCCTGGGCAATCGCGGCGCCTTGGCCGCCAAACCGGTGATGGAAGGCAAGGCGGTCCTGTTCAAACGTTTTGCCGATATCGATTCCATCGATCTCGAAGTCTCCACCGAGGACCCCGACGAGTTCATCAACTGCGTCAAGCTGCTCGGCAAGGGCTGGGGCGGGATCAATCTGGAAGACATCAAGGCGCCGGAATGTTTCATCATCGAGCAGAGGTTGCGCGAACTCCTCGACGTGCCGGTTTTCCACGACGATCAGCACGGCACCGCGATCATCGCCGCGGCCGGGCTGATCAATGCCTTGGAGCTTACGGGACGTGAGGTTGCGACGACCAAGCTCGTTTGCAACGGCGCTGGCGCCGCCGGCATAGCCTGTCTCGAACTTCTTCGCGCGATCGGCTTTCGTCCGGAAAATCTAATTCTCTGCGACACCAAGGGCGTCATCTACGAAGGCCGCACCGAGGGCATGAATCAGTGGAAGTCGGGCTTTGCCGTCAAGACCAAGGCGCGCACGTTGACCGAGGCGCTGGCCGGCGCCGACGTGTTTTTCGGTCTGTCGGCGAAGGGCGCCGTTACGCAGACGATGGTGAAGTCGATGGCGGAAAAGCCGATCATCTTCGCCATGGCCAACCCCGATCCGGAAATTACGGTCGAGGAGGTCGCCGCGGTACGCTCTGACGCCATCATGGCGACCGGGCGCTCCGATTATCCGAATCAGATCAATAACGTGCTCGGCTTTCCCTACATCTTCCGCGGCGCGCTCGACGTGCGAGCCCGCGCGATCAATATGGAAATGAAGATCGCCGCCGCGCACGCATTGGCGGCGCTCGCACGCGAGGACGTTCCCGACGAAGTTGCCGTGGCCTATGGCGCGCGCCCGAAATACGGTCCCGACTACATCATCCCGGTGCCGTTCGATCCGCGGCTTATTTCCGACATTCCGCCGGCGATCGCGCAAGCGGCCATGGATTCGAAAGTCGCGCGGCGGCCGATCCCGGATATGGAAGCGTATCGGCAGCAGTTGCGCAGCCGGCTCGATCCGATCGCCGGCGTGTTGCAGGGCGTCTTTGAACGACTGCGCCGGCGCCCGCGCCGCGTCGTTTTCGCCGAGGGCGAAGAGGAGCAGGTGATCCGCGCCGCCGCCATTTTTGTTCAACAAGACCTTGGAACGGCTTTTTTGGTTGGACGCGAACCCCGCGTGCGCGAAACCGCGGCGGCGCTTGGCATCGAGCTTGGCGGTAATATCGAAATCATCAACGCCGCCATTTCGTCACGCAATTCCGCCTATACCGCCTACCTTTATGAACGGTTGCAGCGCCGCGGCTTTCTGCAGCGCGATTGCCAGCGCCTCGTCAACCAGGACCGTAATCACTTCGCCGCCTGCATGGTCGCGCTCGGCGACGCCGATGCGATGGTCACCGGCGTTACGCGCAATTTCTCGGTGGCGTTGGAAGATGTCCGGCGCTGCATCGATGCCAAGCCCGGTCACCGGGTGATGGGCATCTCGATGGTTCTGGCGCGCGGCCGCACCGTACTGGTTGCCGATACCGCGGTCACCGAGATGCCCGGGGCCGTCGATCTTGCCGAAATCACGATCGAGGCGGCGCGGGT
>DASZCJ010000194.1:0-1995 GCA_035943155.1 Xanthobacteraceae bacterium
ATCCGGATGCGCAACGAAGACGTCATCGATCTTTACGAGCGCACGACGGCCGGATCGAAAGTGATCGTGCTCGCCGGGCGCGCGGTTTAAGTTCAAAATTCAGTTTTGAAGCTCTGGGAATGACCCGTTGAGCGTTTCCCGGGCGCAGCGCAGCACGTTAGTGGTGCGCTGCAGACCCGGGATCGTCACAAGCTGGACCTGCGCCCAAATCGCGAAGACCCCGGATCTGCGGTGCACCGCTAGCGCGCTGCACCGCGTCCAGGGAACGAGGTAGAATAGTTGTCACCGAGTTATTGACATTTGTCACTGGTTTAGGTACATATCGACCAACCTCGCCCATGATTCGGCGCGCTAGGGCCGGCAGGCTCTGGTGTGCGGGCGAAGTAAGCGGTGCCCGCGGGCGGCTTTGCAACCCGCTCCCGGGGCGGCATCGGGCATCAGCCTGCCGGCACTACGACCGGCGCGCGAGGTGCTATCGCTGGACTGGGACAGGTCGGGGCGGGTAACGCCCGCTGGACGGACAGGCCAAACCTGTTCGCCGCGTCCCAGGAAGCCTGGCCTGGCGCTGAGCCTTTGGCGACGAGAGTCCCTTTGGCAAGAACCGCGGTGGAACGCCGACAGTCGTGCGCAAAGGTGTGCCGCGAGAGCGGAGTTGCTTTACCCCCCGCTATTGCGGGGGCGGGAGGAGCGCGTGGGGCAAATTCGTTTTAATCTGACTTATTCGTATTGAGGAGGCCCAAATGAATCACTTGCCTGATCATCGCTGTGGCAATGCCGCGATGCACCTGCACAGCCGCAGAGGCATGGTTATTGCCCTAGCATCCGCCGCCGTAATGTCGTCGCCGTCGGCGCTTGTCGCCGCCGATGGCTCGCCGGAAGATCAACAATTCATGCGCGTGGCGATCGATGAAGCGCGCCAAGGCGATTATGCATTCGGCGCGGTGATCGTGCGCGACGGGCAAGTTTTGGCGCGCGGGCGCAATCTCGGAAAAACCAACGACGACCCGACGGCGCATGGCGAGATGGTGGCGATCCGCCGCTTTCTTGCCGATCATGGTAGCGCGGCGCTGCGCGGCACGGCGCTCTACACGTCCGGCGAGCCGTGCGTGATGTGCATGGGCGCGATCGTCTGGTGCGGCATCGGCCGGCTGGTCTTTGCCGCGTCGGTGCCGCAGATCGGCGCAAGAATGAATCAAATCATGATGACAAGCGCCGAGGTGGCGGCGAGATCTTCGTTTGATCCGATAACAATCACCGGCGGCGTGCTGGCGGACCAGGCACTGCAGCTTTTCGACAAATAAGTTTTTCCGATCGTATTGGATCAGCCTCGTCATTGCGAGGAGCCGAAGGGCGACGAAGCGATCCATTTTTCAATGCCGATTGCTGGATTGCTTCGCTCCGCTCGCAATGACGATCACTCAGATGGATTTTGACGGGAAACTTCGGCCGTCAGGAAAATGTAAAGGCGTCGTGATAAGCGCCTTGCACACTGCCGCCAGGCAGCGGACCGCCGCCCGGCACGTGCACCATATTGCCGATCACGACGGCGGTCGCGCCGTGCAAGCCGTGACGCGGGATCGGCATCGGCGTCAGTGCTTCCCAGGTATCGGTTTTTGGATCGTAAGCTTCGTTGGTGCCGAACACCCGTCCTGTCGCTTCGCCGCCGAACACCACGATCTTGCCGTCGATATAAACCGCCGAGACACCGCTGCGTGCCGTCGGCAGCGGCGCACGGAAAGTCCACGCATCGGTCTTGGGCTCGTAGACAGCGTTCAAGCTGGTGTTGAAGTCGTAGGAATCCATGCGGCCGGCGATCGCGTGGATTTTGCCATCGACCACGGCGACGCCCATGTGATCGCGTTGGCCGACGAAAGGCTGCGTTCCGGTCGAGCCGCGCATGCCGCCAAGGATCGTGTATTTGTCAGTCGCCGGATCGTAAATCTCGTGCCATTCGACCGAGCGCACGTCGCGGCCGCCGAGCAGGTGAATTTTGCC
>DASZCJ010000195.1:0-6641 GCA_035943155.1 Xanthobacteraceae bacterium
CGATCTCGGCACTACCTATACGTTTGCGACGATCAACTATCTGATCCAGCGCTGTCCTGGGGTGCACTTCGTCTGGATCATGGGCGCTGACAATTTGCGCAGTTTCCATCGCTGGCAGCGCTGGCGCGACATCGCGCGCCTGGTGCCAATCGCGGTCGTCGACCGTTTGGGACCCAGTCTTTACTCGGTGGCGAGCACAGCGGGCCAAGCATTGGCATGGGCGCGGCTGCCCGAATCGGCCGCCAGGACCCTACCGCAGCGAGTGCCGCCGGCCTGGATCTATCTGCACGGCCTGAAATCGCCGCTGTCTTCGACGGCTTTGCGCGCGGCGCGCGCTTTAGGGCGTCATAAGTGACAGTTCTTTGGAGCAGGGAGGTTGAAACTATTAACGCCGCGTGCCTATCTTAGGCCATGTTCGGGATTCGGCGAAAAAGCGACCTGCGAAAAGGCGGCCTGCGAAAAGGCAACCTACGAAGAGGCAACCTACGAAGAGGAAACCTACGAGAAGGAAACCTGGAGCGAAAGGATTAGGAACCCTGTCACAAGTCGAAATCTCACGGGCCGAACGTGGCGTGCCCGAAGCGGTCTCCAGAATGCGTGCTGACGCCGAGGAGATCCTCCGCTTGGTCCTCCACCGCCTCGACGACATGAAGGCCGAGGACACCCTCACAATCAATCTTCGAGATAGATCTTCAATCGGCGACTATATGGTCGTGTCTTCCGGCCGATCGCAGCGCCATGTCGGATCTGTTGCCGATAGAATACTCGAAGATCTGCGCAAAGTCGGCGTTCACGCCCGCGTCGAAGGTACGCCGCATTGCGACTGGGTGCTGATCGATGCCGGCGACGTCATCGTTCACGTGTTCCGTCCTGAAGTTCGGGATTTTTATAATCTCGAAAAAATGTGGATGGTCGGGCGACCCGCTCGCCGCGCCAGCTAGCCATTCAGACGGTTCCGTCGCAGCGGCGCGCCTCAACTGACGGACGACAAAGGGTCCGGTCATGCGCGTTATCGTTGCCGCGGTGGGGCGTCTCAAGCAGGGCGCGGAACGCGAACTCGCCGCCGCCTATTGCAAACGCGCCGAGGCGGTAGGCCGCTCGGCGGGCCTTCGCCAAGTCGAAATCATTGAAATCCGCGAGAGTCGCGCGCGCGATCCGGAGCGGCGGCGTACCGAAGAATCGATTGCCATCGCCAACCTCCTCCCCGAAGACGCGGTGATCATCGTGTTCGATCAGGCGGGGGAGAATATCGACAGCCCCGGACTGGCTGCATTGCTGCAAAAATGCCGCCAGGATAATCGGGCCGCCGTGTGTTTTATCATCGGCGGGCCCGACGGAATTACCCAGAGCTTGCGCGGCCGCGCCAAATACGTTTTGGCCTTCGGTTCGGCGACTTGGCCACATCAGCTGGTCCGCATCATGTTGCTGGAACAGCTTTATCGCGCTGGGACGATTCTCGCCGGCCATCCCTATCACCGCACGTGATTGGGTTAACGGCAGGCGCGTAAACGTTAGCGGACAAATTGTGACAGCAGCGTGCTCCCATGGTCGCATTCCTGTCGTAACCTGGCCGGGTTTTGCCTGTTTTAGTTGTTTTCTTGCCTTCCTAAGGGCCGCGTCTACCTTGCAACCGATGATTCTCCGACGATCGAGCCGAACTGACCCGCGCTTGGTGCTCGGTTCGGCGCTGGCGCTCGTACTGCCGCTTGGCGCCGAGCTCGGCGCTAGTTCCATCGCCGGCGCACAGGCCCTGTCGCAGCCGCCGGCGGCCGGCCAGGCGCCGATTTCCGCCGACGCACTCAAGCAGCGCGATCAGGAACTCGATGCGGCTATGGCGCGGCAGCGAAATTCGGCAGAGGCGCAAGCCAAGCTGCGCAGCGAAATCGAGGTGCTCGGCAGAGATCGCCGCAAGTTCAATCAACAGCTGATCGAGACCGCCAGCCGCGTGCGTGAAGTCGAGGCCAGAATCAACGCGAGCCAAATTCGCCTCGACGCGCTCAACCAGCAGGAACGGCTCTTCCAAAAAACGCTCGACGAGCGGCAGGCCGTAATCGTTGAGATCCTGGCGGCCTTGCAGCGCATTGGCCGGCAACCGCCGCCCGCTTTGCTGGTGAGTCCGGAGGACGCCTTGCGCGCGGTGCGCACCGCGATCACGCTTGGCGCCGTTCTGCCTGAAATGCGTGCCCAAGCCGATGCTTTGGCCGGCGACCTCTCCGCTTTGTTGGACGTGCGCAAAGAGATCGTTGCGCAACGCGACGGGCTGACCGGCGAGCTCGATCAACTCGGCCGCGAACAGCTGCGCGTTACGCTATTAGTCGACGAGCGCCAGAAGAAGCAGGCGGGCGCCGAGCAGTCGCTTAACAGCGAACGCCAGCGGGCTGCCGATCTCGCGCGCCAAGTCGGAAACATCAAGGATCTGATCGCGAAACTGGAGGGCGGGCTCGACAACGCGACGCGCGCGGCTCGTGCCGCCGACCGAGCTATTGCCAATGACGCAACGCAGCCGGAACTTGCCGCCTTAAGCGATCCGGGCCGCCTCGCACCGGCCGTCGCGTTTGCCGATATGCGCGGGCGTCTGCGCTTGCCGGTCAACGGCGCCCGCATTCGCGAGTTCGGCGGGGCCGACGGCGTGGGCGGAACCCAAAGAGGTCTTTCGATCGCCACCCGACCGGGCGGCGAAATCACCGCGCCCTGCGACGGTTGGGTTGTTTACGCCGGGCGGTTTCGCAGCTATGGGCAACTCTTGATCCTCAATGCCGGTGGCGGCTATCATGTCCTGCTAGCGGGGATGGAGCGGATTTCCGTCGATCTCGGGCAGTTCGTACTAACCGGTGAGCCGGTAGCGGTAATGGGTGACGGATCAAAAGCCTCCCCGGCCGGCGCGTCCGGCCCCAAGCAACCCGTACTCTATGTGGAGTTCCGCAAGGACGGTTCTCCGATTGATCCCAGCCCGTGGTGGGCGACTAACGAAAGCGAGAAGGTTCGCGGATGATGCGCAAGACCTCATTGATCTTCCTCGGTGCACTGGCCGGAATTCTGACCACGCTCCTGATCACCCAGCCGCGTGCCTTGTTGGTGGGTTCGGCGGCGCGAGCGGCCGTTTCGGACACTTACCGGGAGCTCAATCTGTTCGGCGACGTTTTCGAGCGCGTGCGCGCCGACTACGTCGAGAGGCCGGAGGACAGCAAGCTCGTCGAATCGGCCATCAACGGCATGTTGGCCGGCCTCGACCCGCATTCGAGCTACATGGATCCGAAGAGTTTCCGCGACATGCAAGTGCAGACCCGCGGCGAGTTCGGCGGCCTCGGCATCGAGGTGACGATGGAGGAAGGACTGGTCAAGGTCGTCGCCCCGATCGACGAAACCCCCGCGGCCAAAGCCGGCGTCATGGCCAATGACGTCATCACCCATCTCGACGACGAGGCCGTGCAAGGCCTCACCCTCAACCAGGCCGTCGACAAGATGCGCGGTCCGGTGAACACCAAGATCAAGCTGACCATTATGCGCAAGGGCGCCGACAAACCGATCGAGGTCTCGATTGTTCGCGACATCATCCGGGTGAAGTCGGTGCGCTGGCATCCCGAAGGGAGCGATATCGGCTACATCCGCGTTACGCAGTTTAACGAGCAGACCACCGACGGGCTCAAAGCGGCGATCAACGATCTCAATTCCCAGCTCGGGGTCGATAAGGTCAAAGGATATGTGCTCGATCTGCGCAACAATCCGGGCGGCTTGCTCGACCAGGCAATTTCGGTTTCCGACACTTTCCTGGAAAAAGGCGAAATCGTCTCGACTCGCGGGCGCAATCCCGAGGAGACGCAGCGCTTCAATGCGCGCCCGGGCGATTTGATCAAAGGCAAGCCGCTGATCGTGCTGGTCAACGGCGGCTCGGCCTCGGCCTCGGAGATCGTCGCCGGCGCGCTGCAAGACCATAAGCGCGCAACGCTGATCGGCACGCGCTCCTTTGGCAAAGGCTCGGTGCAAACGATCATTCCGCTTGGCGCCGGCAATGGCGCGCTGCGCTTGACCACGGCCCGCTATTACACGCCGTCGGGCCGGTCCATCCAGGCCAAGGGCATCTCGCCCGATATCGAGGTGCTGCAGGAAGTGCCGGACAACTTGAAGGCGCAGACCGACTCGAAGGGCGAGGCATCGCTGCGCGGCCATCTCAAGGCTGAGGGCGCCGAGGAAACCGGCTCGCAGTCCTATGTGCCGCCGAACGAGACGGACGACAAAGCAATCAAGATGGCGCTCGACCTGTTGCGCGGTACGGCCAGCAACGCCGCGTTTCCGCCAAATCCGAAAGGGGCAGTACCTAACTGACGAAAAATCGATGATCGGTTAAAGCCGGGGCGGCCGTGTGCCGCCCCGATTTTTTTGCTCGTGCTGGCATGAACGAGGCCCGCCGACCTTCGGCCAAACGATGGCCCGCCACATGGCCGACGCGAACGGCCGGCGCGAATCAACGGCGTGATATGCTGGGCGCGTGATTCGCCATGCCGTAAAGTTGTGCGGCATCGCGTGTGGACTGGCCCGTAGGCCTTAACAGAATTGTCTGCCCGCGACTCGACGGACGGGATTCCGGATGACCACGAATGATCTCACAGCGCCGCTCGGCCAGGGTCCAAGGAACCGCCGGAGCGCGGTCAACATCCCGGCGGCGCAAATCATCGCGGTGGCGCTTGGCCTGTTCCTCGGCCTTTTCGTGTTGTGGGCCGTGGTCGGCCGCGATCCGTCCGGCGGCGAGCCTGTCGCCGTAGCGCCGGCAGATCTGCGCATCGCAAAAAAAGCGCCGGAGCTTGTCTCAGTCCCGCAAGCGGCCGCTCCGACGGAGTCGACCGACCGAGCCGCCGCAGCAATCGTACCGCCAGCGCCACAAGCAAAAACTCTGATTGTCGACGGCAAGACCGGCGCATAGCGGGAAGTCGTTGTTTTGGCACCGGCACGCCCGGCGACCGCTCCTGATGAAGTACGGCTCGATCAGAACAGCCTCGCAACGACCGGCTCCATCGCCGCGCCGAAACCCGGCAACGAGCCAAAACGCCCAGGCCCCGGCCGCGGCTCGTCATCGCGCTCGCCGCAATAAGAAAGCGTGAAACGACGCAAGCGAGATCATGCTAGTTTCTACCGTCGGCGACCCGTTTGAAGATGCGCTTTGAGGATCTTCCCTATCGCCCCTGCGTCGGCGTGATGCTGCTCAATCGCGACGGCCGTGTCTTCATTGGCCGGCGCATCGATGGGCCGGAGCATGTCGACCTTGAACATTCGTGGCAGATGCCGCAGGGCGGTATTAATCCAGGTGAAGACCCGTGGCCGGCGGCGCTGCGCGAGCTGCGCGAGGAAACCAACATTCGTTCGGTGGAGCGGCTTGGCGAAATCGCCGAATGGCTGCGCTACGACATCCCGCGCGAGCTGATCGGGAAGGCGTGGAAAGGCAAATATCGCGGGCAGACGCAAAAGTGGTTCGCGATGCGCTTTACCGGCGCGGAGAACGAAATCGATGTCGAACATCCCGCCGGCGCGCACGAGGCCGAATTTGCCGCGTGGCGATGGGAGGCGTTGCAAAACATTCCGCGGCTGATAGTGCCGTTCAAGCGCACGGTCTACGAGCGCGTGGTCGCCGAATTCGCCAAATATGCGGCTTAAGGGTTACAGATCGCAGCGAACTAAACTTTAATGCGCCAAGGCCGCCTGCAACGCACGCAGTTGATCGAGGCGGCGAACCAGTTTGTCGCGCTGCGCGTCATCGGTGCAATCGGCGACGTCTTCTTCGGCATCCTTGATGTCACTGGCGAGCGAATCAAGATCGAAATCTTCCCGAGCGACGGCGCGATCCGCGAGCACCGTCAATCCGGCCGGACCCATCTCGGCAAAGCCGCCAACGACGACGACCGCCTCGCGCCGGCCTTCGCGAATGATCGTCACCACGCCGGGCCGCAGCGTCGTCACCATCGGCGCGTGCCCGGGCAGGACGCCCAGATCGCCCTCGATTCCCGGCAGATCGACCTGATCGACGTCACCGGAGAACAGTACATTCTCTGGCGATACGAATTCGAAGTGTAGCCCAGCCATCACGCCCTACGCCGCTCCCGCGAGTTTCTTGCCCTTGTCGACCGCCTGCTCGATGGTGCCGACCATGTAGAAGGCGGCCTCGGGCAGATGATCGTATTTGCCTTCGCACAGGCCTTGGAAGCCGCGGATCGTGTCGGCGAGCTCGACGAAAACCCCGGGCGCGCCGGTAAAGACTTCGGCAACATGGAATGGCTGCGACAAGAACCGCTCGATCTTGCGCGCGCGCGCCACCGTCAATTTGTCTTCTTCCGACAGCTCATCCATGCCGAGGATGGCGATGATGTCTTGGAGCGCCTTGTAGCGTTGCAAGATCTGCTGCACGCGGCGCGCGACCTGATAATGATCCTCGCCGACAATCAGCGGCGACAACATGCGTGAGGTCGAATCGAGCGGATCGACGGCTGGATAGATGCCCTTCTCCGCGATCGAGCGCGACAGCACGGTGGTGGCGTCAAGATGCGCAAACGATGTCGCCGGCGCCGGATCGGTGAGGTCATCGGCGGGCACGTAGATCGCCTGGACCGATGTGACCGAACCCTTGGTCGTCGTGGTGATGCGCTCCTGCAGCG
>DASZCJ010000196.1:0-11363 GCA_035943155.1 Xanthobacteraceae bacterium
CGTCGCCACCATGCTGCTGTCTCGAAGCGCGCCGATGCGTATCGCGAGATCGACATGATCGTCGATCAGATGCACGTTGCGGTCCGAGAGCACAAGGCGGACGTCGATTTCGGGATAGCTGGCAAGAAATTCATTGATCGCCGGCAACACGTGCAAACGACCGAAGACGATGGGCGCGCTCACGACAAGGTCGCCGCGCGGCGAAAGGTATTCGCCGGACGCCGCACGCTCGGCATCGCCTACGTGTTCGAGAATACGTTTGCAGGCCGGCAAATAAGCCGCGCCAGCCTCCGTCAATGCCAACTTCCGCGTTGAGCGGGCGACAAGGCGCGTTTTCAAGTGTGTTTCCAGCTCGGACAGCTTGCGACTGACCGTGGGCAGCGGAATTCCAAGCTTACGGCTCGCGGCCGAAAGGCTGCCGGCCTCGGCGACCGCGATCAGCACCCACATGGCATTGAGCCGGTCCATTTGATTTATTCCATATTTTGGAAAAATTCTTCTCGTTTATAGCTGATTATTCTAAATGGCAAAAGGCATTATTTCGCGATTGCAAATGGCAAGTCAGATTAAATAAAGGAGATCTTCGATGGCCCGCCTCGCCACCCCAACCCGCGACAATGCTGCTGCCGAGTCCCGGCCGCTACTCGATGCGGTGCTTAAGAAATTCGGCGTCATCCCCAATCTTTTTCGCGTCTGTGCGCTTAGTCCTGCCGCGCTTACCGGCCTTCTTTCTCTGAACGAGGCGAATTCAAAAGCGCTCGACGCCAAGACGCGCTCGCGCGTCGCGATCGCGGTTGCGCAGGTCAACGGCTGCGATTACTGCCTCTCGGCGCATACCTATATCGGTACCAATCTGGCGAAAATTTCGGCAGAGGACGCCGCGCTCAATCGCAAAGGCGAATCGACGGACGCCAAAGCGGCCGCGGCCGTGCGCTTTGCGGCCAAGGTGACCGAGCGGCGTGGTCAAGTAAGCGATGACGATATCCGAGCGGTCAAGGCCGCAGGTTACACCGAGGCACAGATCGTCGAGATCGTCAGCCTCGTGGCCGAAAACGTGATGACCAACTTCCTTAACAACGTTGCCCAGACCGATATCGATTTTCCTGCTCTGCAAACTTCGCAAGCGGCTTAAGCGCAGGGCCGGCGGTCACGCGCCGCCGGCCTCACTCTTCAGGCCCAGGAGAGATCGTGATGGCGCATGATTTTCTCGACATCGCCGCAACGCCAAGTGTCCGAGCGGCGCAGGCTGCGAATGGCAGCGCGGCATTGTGGAGCGAGCCCAAACTTCACAAAGAAAGTGACCGCTTCACCGCGGCCGAGAAGGAATTTATCGCCACACGTGACAGCTTGTATATGGCGACCGTTTCAGAAAGCGGCTGGCCCTATGTCCAACATCGCGGCGGACCAGTTGGTTTTCTGCACGTTATCGATGACACGAGCCTCGCTTTTGCGGACTTCCGCGGTAATCGGCAATATATCAGCCTTGGCAACATCAGCGCGAACGACCGCGTGGCGTTGCTCCTGATGGATTATCTGAATCGTCGCCGGCTCAAAATCTATGCACGGACCGAGGTGAAGGACTTAAAGGCCGATCCTGACCTCGCCAAGATTTTGTCGTTGACGGGCTATCGCGCCAAGCCCGAGCGCGCTTTTCTGCTGCGCATGGAAGCGTTCGACTGGAATTGCCCGCAGCACATTACGCCGCGCTTTACCCAACAGGAGATTGAGACAGCGCTTTCGCCGGTTCGGATGCGAATGGCGCAGCTCGAAGCTGAAAACAAGATGTTGCGAGAGAACCTCGCGATCATCAAAGGAGATGGCAATGCCGAGCGCTAGCCGTCCGCCGTTTCCGCCTTTCTCGCTTGAAACTGCGACCCAAAAGGTACGTCTGGCCGAAGACGCCTGGAACAGCCGTGATCCCGAACGCGTCTCGCAGGCTTATACGGTGGAGAGCCAGTGGCGTAATCGCGCCGAATTCTTGAATGGCCGTTCGGAAATTGTGAATTTCCTCACGCGCAAATGGAATCGTGAGCTTGATTATCGCCTCATCAAGGAATTGTGGGCATATCTGGAGAACAAGATCGCCGTGCGCTTTGCCTACGAATGGCACGATGACAGCGGCCACTGGTTCCGCAGCTACGGCAACGAGAACTGGGAATTCGACGAACATGGCCTGATGCGCCGACGCATAGCCAGCATCAACGACATGCCGATTGCCGAGGGCGAACGCAAATTCCATTGGCCGCTCGGACGTCGTCCGGCCGATCATCCAGGCTTGAGCGCGTTCGGATTGTAAAGCCGCACAGGAAGCAACGGCTAAGGTCGCATCCTCATTGACGCTCTGACGCTGTCCCGCTAACCCCTCGATACCGGGGCAGCCCATGAACGAGAAGGAAAAAGTCGCGCTCGGGTCGATTGCCGCGTCGGCGGGCTTGACCGCGGCAAAGGGCATCATCGGCCTGCTGACCGGTTCGCTTGCCATCCTCTCCGAGGCCGGGCACTCGCTGCTCGACCTGTCCGCGACGGTCCTGACCTATTTCGCCGTGCGCATTTCCGGCAAACCGGCCGACGCCGAACATCAGTACGGCCATGGCAAGGTCGAGAGCGTTACGGCACTGGCCGAGACCGCCCTGTTGTTTGTGCTGACCGTCATCGTGATCTTCGAGGCCGTGCGTCGGCTCATCGGCGCGGACGTGCATGCGGTCGACGCCACCATCGCTGCCTTCGCGGTCATTATCGGCTCGATCGTAATCGATTTCCTGCGCTCGCGCACGCTCAAGCGCGTCGCCCGAGCAACCGCGAGCGAAGCACTAGAAGCCGATGCGCTGCATTTTCGCTCCGACATGTGGTCGTCGATCGCGGTGCTGATAGGCCTATGCGGCGTGGCGCTCGGTTACGCGTGGGCCGATGCTGGCGCCGCGATCATTGTCGCCGTCTTTATCTGCGTTGCCGGTTATCGGCTTGGCCGCCGCACAATCGACACTCTCACCGATACCGCCCCGGCGGGCGTGAGTGAGCAGATTGCCGCAATCGCGCGCCAGATCCCGGGAGTCGTCGCGGTGGAACGGGTGCGGGTGCGGCCGGCCGGAGCGGTGCTGTTCGTCGAGCTTGGCGTGAGTATCAGCCGCACGTTGCCACTCGATCGCGTCACCATGATCAAACACCAGCTCATCCGCGCCATCCGTGGCGACCTGCCGGCAGCCGAGCTCACCATAACGACGGAGCCGAAGGCGCTCGATGATGAGACAGTGCGCGAGGCCGTCATGGTGATCGCGCGCGACCTCGGTCTCGCTATTCATCACGTCGCAGTCCAGACCGTGGCCGGCCGCTTGTCGGTGTCGCTCGACCTGGAGGTCGACGGCGCGCTGCCCCTTGCCGCCGCACATGACATCGCGAGCCGGCTCGAAGAAGCGATCCGGCACGAACTCGGACCACAGGTCGAAGTCGAAACCCACATGGAGCCATTGCCAGCTGACCTGTTGGCCGGCCGCGATGCAGAACCTGCACGCATCGCCGAAATCCGCGAGCTTCTGTCGTCACTGGCGGTGGAGCTTCCGGCGCTCGGCGAGGTGCATGACGTACGAGTGCGGGAAACCGCCGCCGGCGAAATCGTCAATTTCCACTGCCATGTCGATCCGGCGCTTTCAGTGAGCGCGGTGCATGACCTGGTGGACGCTCTTGAGCGGCGGCTGCGTCGTCAATTCCCGACGATCCAGCGCGTCATCGGCCATGCCGAACCGCGGCGCTAAGCTCGCTTTTCATGGCCGTACAAACCCTCTAGACCAGCGGCCCTATGCGCACTGAAGAACCAAGGCCCATCCGCCTCGAGGATTATCGCCCGCCCGATTGGCTCATCGAGACGGTCGAGCTTGACGTGGTACTGCACCCGACGGCCACCAGAGTTCGCGCCAAGCTTCACGTCAGGCCAAACGGCTCCGCCGCACCTGCGCCACTCGTCCTCGACGGCGACGAACTGACGCTTCATTCAATTCGTCTCGACGGTAAGCCGCTGCCGGCGGAGAGCTTCGTCGCCACGCCGGATCGGCTGACCATTGCGCAAGCGCCGCATCGGCCGTTTGAGCTTGAAATCGAAACGGTGCTCGACCCGACCAACAACACCAAGCTGATGGGACTTTATCGTGCCGGTCCGACCTATTGCACGCAATGCGAAGCCGAGGGTTTTCGCCGCATCACCTATTTCCTCGATCGGCCGGACGTCATGGCGGTCTATACGACGCGGATCGAAGCCGACAAGAAAGAGGCCGCCGTACTTCTGTCCAACGGCAATCTCGTCGCGCACGGTGATTTACCAAGTACATCGCCCGGCACCTCGCGGCATTTCGTAATTTGGCACGATCCGTTTCCGAAGCCGTCATATCTGTTCGCGCTGGTCGGCGGAAATCTCGCCTGCGTCAAGGACACCTTCACCACAATGTCGGGATGCAACGTCGGCCTTGCGATCTATGTCGAGCCGGGCAAGGAGGACCGTTGTCACTATGCCATGGACAGCCTCAAACGCGCCATGCGCTGGGATGAGGTGACGTTCGGGCGCGAATACGATCTTGATATTTTCATGATCGTCGCCGTCTCGGCGTTCAACATGGGGGCGATGGAGAACAAAGGACTCAACATTTTCAATGACAAATTCGTTCTCGCCTCTCCTGTCACCGCAACCGACGGCGACTATGCCAGCATCGAAGCGGTGATCGCCCATGAATACTTCCACAATTGGACCGGCGATCGCATCACTTGCCGCGACTGGTTTCAGCTCTGCTTGAAGGAGGGGCTCACCGTTTTCCGTGACCAGGAATTTACCGCTGATCAGCGATCGCGCGCCGTTGAGCGGATCAGCGATGTGCGTGGGCTGCGCGCGCATCAATTCGTCGAGGATTCAGGTCCCCTCGCCCACCCGGTGCGGCCGACGCTCTATCACGAGATCAATAACTTCTACACCGCCACGGTCTACGAAAAAGGCGCCGAAGTCGTGCGGATGATCAAGACATTGCTCGGTGAAACGACGTTCCGCGCCGGCATGGACCTATACTTCACGCGCCATGACGGCCACGCGGCAACCGTCGAGCAGTTCGTGCAGTGCTTCGCCGATGTGAGCGGGCGTGACATGCGTCAGTTCATGCGCTGGTATGCGCAAGCCGGCACGCCTGAGATCAAACTAGAGCTGCATTACGACGCTGCCGCCCGCAACTTCCGCCTCGATATAGCGCAGGACATTCCGCCGACGCCCGGCCAGCCCAACAAGGAGCCGATGCTTATTCCGCTCGTGCTCGGCCTGGTCGGCCGCAGCGGCGCGGATCTGCCGCTTACGCTGGAAGGTAAGCCGCTCACGCGCGGCGTAATCGAGCTCACCGAGCCGCGCCAATCATTTGTCTTCACCGACGTCGTGGAACGTCCGGTGCTTTCGCTCAACCGCGGCTTCTCGGCTCCGGTGAAACTCACGATGTCGATCGACCCTGAGGATCTGCGCTTTCTCGCTGCTCACGATTGCGACCCGTTCAATCGATGGCAGGCGATCCAAACCTTGGCTATGACGCTGCTGAAGAACAACGTCGCCGCAATACGCTCGGGTGGCGGGCCAGGTTTGGGCGACGAACTTGCGGACGTGGGATTGATGGAGGCGCTCGGGGCAACTCTCAATGACCCTGCGCTCGCACCCGCGTACATCGCACTGACGCTCTCGCCACCAGGTGAAGCGGATATCGCACGCGAAATCGGCCACGACGTCGATCCGGATGCGGTGTTCGCCGCGCGGCGAAGATTGCGCGCCGCGATCGGCGAGCGCCATGGCAAGCTCCTTGCTGCGACTTACGACCGGATGATTACCCCCGGCGCTTACCGGCCGGACGCGCAAAGCGCTGGCAGGCGCGCGCTTAAGAATGCCTGCCTTGATCTTTTGGCGATGACGGACGCCGATGCCGCGATTGCCCGCGCTTTCGCCCAATACCGCAGTGCCGACAATATGACCGACCGTATCGCGGCGCTCGAAACGCTCGCGGCCCATGATCGGCCGGAACGTACTGCCGCATTTGAGGATTTCTACACACGCTACGCCGACGATCCATTGGTGATCGATAAATGGTTTTCGCTGCAGGTCACCATCTCCGAGCCGGCGACGCTTGATCGGGTCCGCGCTTTGACCCACCACAACGCCTTCTCCGCCGCGAATCCCAACCGTATACGCGCGCTGATCGGTGCATTTGCTTTAGCCAACCACACCCAATTCAACCGGAGCGATGGTGCCAGCTATAATTTCGTCGCTGACTTCGTGCTTGAGCTCGATCCGAAGAACCCACAAGTCGCCGCGCGCCTGATGAGCGCGTTCCGCTCCTGGCGCACTTTGGAGGCGCAACGCCGCGGCCACGCCGAGGCGGTGTTACGCCGCGTCGCGGCAAAACCCGCGCTGTCACGCGATGTCCACGACATTGTCGCGCGCACGCTCGCCGATAATTAAAAGCGATTCAGGCCTTTGATTTGACTCTGTTTTGGGTCATCAATGTGTTCGGCAACAGAAATCAAAGCGTGGTAACGCTCCGGCGAATCTTTTCGCGACGCAAAAAGCTTTGGACATTTCTTAAAAAAAGATATTGACTCGGGACTCTCGACAAATCAGCGCGCATCGATTCTATTGATGATGATTCGGAGAGAGCGGCACAATCTCCGAACGCGGGTAGAGGCAATAACCCGAGCGGGGGCAGGCGATGGCGCGCGCCGATGCGGCGAGTGCGTCTTTACGATCGGATTCGATCAAAGGGCTGGCGGAGTCAATCGCCAATCCGGCGTATCGGCGCCTGCTGAGCGCCGAACCGCTCCTGCGCCGCGCCGTCCCGGTTCTCATCATCGCCTTCATGGTGACGGTATGCATCGGCGCCGCCGTTGAGGTTCTCGAACATCGACGGCAAGCGGTATTCGAGGCCAAGCAACACGTTGCAGCGGTGGCCGATCACTTCGCCACGCTGTTTGAGCGACGGAGCCGCGATGGCCGCTCGCATTGGCCGCGTACCTCCGATGCACTCGCGGAGGCACTGCCTGACTGGGCGGCGGGCGCCAAGCAGCGCGTACTGGTAAGCGATGCCGACGGCAACATCATCGCGGCATTGCCCAATACTCCACCGACAGTGGGACGTTCGCTTCTCGAAGTGCTCGGTCCCCTACAGCCGCTCACGACCTTCGGCGCCGAAGCCGGTACCCGCGAGATTGTGCTGGGCAACGGCGAACCCGCTTTCGCGGCAGTTCGAGCGCTGCGGAATCCGACCGGGCTGTTGACCGTTATTCAGGCGCGGGACGACGCGCTCACAAACTGGCGCTCGATTACGGCTCTGACTGTCACGTTATCGGCAACGACCGGCTTTGTGGTCCTAATACTCGGCTTTGCATTTCACTGGCAGGCGACGCGGGCGCGTGAAGCCGATCTGATCAACGACACCGTCCGTAGTCGGGTCGACACGGCGCTCAACCGCGGACGCTGCGGGCTATGGGATTGGGATCTCGCTCGCGGCCGCGTTTTCTGGACGCACTCGATGTACGACATGCTGGGCTTGCCACAGAAAGACGAGCTGCTCAGCTTCGGCGAGGTCGACGCCCTCGTCCACAAGGACGACATCGATCTTTATGAACTTGCGAGTGAGCTCGCTGACGGCAACCTGCAATCAATCGATCACGCTTTCCGTATGCGTCATGCCGAAGGCAGATGGCTGTGGCTGCGGGTCCGCTGTGAGCTGACGCGCCAGGATGGTGAACTCGGCCTGCATCTCATCGGCATCGCCGTCGACATCACCGAGCAGAAGAACCTGGTTGAACGTACCGTGGCCGCCGATTTACGCCTGCGCGACGCCATCGAAACCATACCGGAAGCCTTCGTGTTGTGGGATGCGGAAAACCGGCTCGTGCTCTGCAATTCCAACTTCCAGGAACTGCATCAGCTGCCCGACGAAGCGGTGGTGGCGGGAACGTCCTATGAGACGATCGTGGCTACCGGCAGAAAGCCGCTGATCCGCGCCACCGTGGCCCATGATTGCGAGCCGCGCGGCGCGCGCACTTTCGAGGCTCAACTCGAAGATGGCCGCTGGATGCATATCAGCGAACGTCGCACCAAAGACGGCGGCTATGTTTCGGTCGGAACGGACATCACCAAGATCAAACAGCACGAGCAAAAACTAATCGAAGGCGAAAAGCGCCGAATTGCCACCATTCTCGATTTGCGTAAATCCCAGCAAGCGCTCGAACAGCAAACTGGCGAACTGGCGGATCTTGCCGAAAAATACGCGGAAGAAAAAACCAGAGCCGAAGAAGCCAATGCGGCCAAATCGAAGTTCCTGGCCAATATGAGCCACGAACTGCGCACCCCGTTGAACGCCATCATCGGCTTTTCCGAGATCATGGAGTCAGGGATGTTCGGCCCGCTCGGCGCCGAGAAATATATCGAATATTCACGGGACATTCGCGAAAGCGGCGAGTATTTACTCGACGTCATCAACGACATCCTCGACATGTCCAAAATCGAAGCTGGCGGAATTCGGCTTGCGCCGGAAACGGTGGAGCTTGACTTGCTTCTGGCCGATTGCCTCCGCGTGGTATCGACCCGCGCCGGCGAAAAAAATCTCAGGCTCGACGCGCAGGTTGAGCCCGGAATTGAGCTTAAAGCCGATCGCCGCGCCCTAAAGCAGGTCGCGCTTAATCTTCTTTCCAACGCCGTAAAATTCACACCCGCCGGCGGCGCGGTGAGCGTGCGCGGTCGGGTGCGCGGCGGGATCGTAACAATCGCAATCAGAGACAATGGAATCGGCATAGCGCGGCAGGCACTGCATAAACTCGGCCGCCCGTTCGAACAGGTCGAGAGTCAATTGACTAAGCGCCACCAGGGTTCGGGCCTTGGCCTCGCTATCGCGAAATCACTGATAGAACTCCACGGCGGCACAATGCGTATCCGCTCGCAGCTTGGCCGAGGCACGATCGTCTTGGTACGGCTGCCAGCCGGGACCATAGCATCGGCTCGGATCCACGGCATCGAAGCTGCCGCTTGATAAATTTCGATCGCGCATCACGGCGGTCCACCCAGAATTCTAACAAAACACGCGCGCACCGCGCGCTGAGATTCTGTCAGATGCGCGGCAAGCGTGGGGAAATCCGGCAGGTCGGCGGCGCGCGCCAATAAGCCCAATATGCCGGGACTCGCCGTCTGTGGATCGAAACGCGAAGGCAGACACAGCCGGAGAATTTGCGTGAGATCATGAAATAGCTGGACTGCCGGCCGCAGCACCGCGGCATCCTCAGGCGCAAGAACGCCGAGCCGCGCGGCCTTTTCTAACGTGCGCGCGGTCGAGGTGTCTAGGATCTCAGGACATGTCGCCGCATGCACCAACTGCAGATATTGGGCGATAAATTCAATATCGATTAGCCCGCCGGCAGCATATTTGAGGTCCCACGGATCGCCGTCGCCCTTCTCTTTGGCGATAGCGCCGCGCATGTCGACGACGTCGCCAGCGGTTGCAGCCACATCTCTCTGCTGACAAAGAACCTCACGAATGGCCGCCGCGACCTTCACACTAAAATCCGGCGATCCGGACACGACACGCGCGCGTGTGAGCGCCATGTGCTCCCACGTCCAGGCTTCGTGCTGCTGATAGCTTTTGAAGCCCTCGATTTGGGTGGCGACCGGACCGGACCGGCCGGATGGACGTAACCGCATATCCACCGGATATAGCACGCCGTAATTGGTCTGAACGGTCAGCGCGCTAATCATCCGTTGAGTCAAACGGGCGAAGTATTGGCCGCCATAGAGCGGACGTTTGCCATCCGAATGCGGATGCTCCGGATCGAAGTCGTAGACGACGATAAGATCGAGGTCCGAACTCGCGGTCATCTCGCGCGCCCCAAGGCGGCCGAGAGCAAGCACCGCGCTCTGCCCACCGCTCATAATGCCATGCGTCGCGGTGAAATCGGTTTCCACCCATCGATACACCTCACCGAGTAGGACGTCGGCGAGCCGGGCAAATGTTTCACCCGCCTGCTCGGCAGACAACGATCCGGAAATGATGCGCGCGCCGATAAGAAACATATGTTCCTGGCCAAATAGCCGAATGGCATCGAGCATCGATTCGAAGCCGCGACCCTCCTCAAGCGCCCGCTTAAGGTTCACCCGCAAGCTTGCCTCGTCGGCCAGCGCACCGAAGAAACCTGGATCGACCAGCGGATCGATAAAATGTGGATGATGCGCCAGAATGTCAGCGAGCCGTGGCGCCGAGCTAATGATGAGCGCGATGAAGCGGATCAATTCAGGATTTTGCCGCAACAGCGAGAAAAAGCGGCCACCCGCGCGCAAGCCGGCTAAAAAACGGTCGAATGCCGCGAAACTCGCATCAGGTCGTTCGCCGCGCGAAAATTGATCGAGCATGACCGGTACAAGGTCAATCAGATTAGCCCGGGCTTGCTCACCACGGAGCGCGCGATAAAGCCCGCTTTGCCAATTTCGCACTGCCTCAAGCACTACGGTTGGCTGGCGAAAACCTAATTGCGTTAGCCGCTCGAACAAATCAGCGCGCGCGTCGCCATCATCGAACAAAAGCTTCTGCTGCTGCGCGAGCAAGTCCGGCGTGCGCTCGAATAGCTTGACGTAATGTCGTTCGACATCGCGCAGATGCGAAACCATCACATCGGCGAAATCGTCACGCGATCGGAATCCAAGAAAGCGGGCAAAAACCTCGAGTGCCTCGGCTGTCCCCGGCAGCGTATGCGTCTGCTCGTCGCCCATCATTTGCAACCGATGCTCGACGCGACGCAAAAACGCGTAGGCCGCCGCAAGTTCGTCGCGAGCAGCCGTATCGATCCAGCCGTCGCCGGCGAGCGCGGACAGCGTCGCAATGGTGCCGCGATCGCGTAAATCGGGATGTCGCCCACCCGCGATCAACTGCTGTGTCTGTACGAAAAATTCGATTTCGCGAATGCCGCCGCGTCCCAGCTTTATGTTGTGACCCTCAATGGCGATCTCGCCGTGGCCGCGATAGGCATGAATCTGACGCTTCATGTCGTGCACGTGCGCAATCGCGGCATAATCGAGATATTTTCGCCAGATGAAGGGCGACAAGTCGCGAAGAAATCGCCCGCCGGCGGCATTATCGCCGGCGCAGACGCGCGCTTTGATCAGAGCTGCGCGCTCCCAGTTCTGGCCGCGGCTTTCGTAGTAGTGGAGCGCAGCCTCGGTCGAGATCGCGATTTGCGTGGAGGACGGATCGGGCCGCAAGCGCAGATCGACACGGAACACGTAACCCTCGGGCGTGCGCGCTTGCAGGATTTTGACCAAGTCGCGCGTCAGACCGATAAAAAACGGCGCCGGCTCGACATCGCGGCCGAGC